>JBBQGO010000225.1:0-4903 GCA_038323125.1 Pyrinomonadales bacterium | reverse complement strand
CGGGCAATCGTTTATACACATGGACGACCTTGTGGATGCGATTGAATTGACGGTCGAGCGGCGCTCGCAACTTTCGCCCGAAGTGCCGATTTTGCTTGGCGAGCCTGAAACGCTGAGCTACGACGAGCTTCAGCACACTTTTGCGCGACTGATCCATGGCGAGGAATTGGAGACTTTGCAAGTGCCGGGCGCGCTCGCGTCGCTGGCGAAGGCTGGCGCCTGGGTGATGGAGAAGCTGCCCGGTGCCGACCCGTTCATCAAACCGTGGATGATCGATCGCGCCAACGACCACTACGAACTCGACATCACGCGCGCCCGCACGTTGCTCGGTTGGGAGCCGAAGCGAAGTTTGCGCGACACGATTCCGAAGATGGCCGTCGCTCTCAAATCGGACCCACTCGGCTTCTACCAAGCGAACGACCTGGAATTGACGGACGAATTGGAGAAGCAGGCCGAAACGCCGGTCGAGGAGCGGGGTAAAGGCCATGACGCCTGACCCGATGAAGCACGCGGGGCATGAGCCGCCGCTCAAGTCCACCGAGTCAAAGCCAACCGGCGACGCGACGCAATTGCCGAATGACAAAAAAGAAAAGCACGCGGGCACGGCACATTCGCCGGGTATGACGATGTCGCACGAGAACGTGGTTTGGCCGCACTTTGCCAACATGATTCTCGGAGTGTGGCTGGTGACGAGCGTGTTCGCCCTGGAGTACCGCAGCTCCGCGCTTCAGGTGAGTGACGTAGTGAGCGGTATTTTGGTCATTGTGCTTGCCATTCTTTCGGTGTCGCGTTGGGAATGGTTCAAGTTCTGGGCGCCGTGGGCGAACTCGCTAGTCGGCGTCTGGCTGCTGTTTGCGCCTCTCGTCTTCTGGTCGCCCACGTCCGCCGTCTACTCCAACGACACGTTGACCGGCGCTCTTGTCGTAGTGTTCGCTATCTTAGCGCCTGGGATGCCGATGGCAAGGGGGATGAGCATGGAGCCGGGGCCGGACGTTCCGCGGGGCTGGTCCTATAACCCATCGAGTTGGCCGCAGCGGGCACCGATCATCGGTCTTGCACTCGTCGGGTTTTTTCTCTCGAGGCAGATGACCGCGTTCCAACTCCAGCACATCACATCGTTTGCCGATCCGTTTTTCGGACTCGGCACCATAAGCGTTCTCACCTCCGATGTCTCACGCTCGTTCCCCATACCCGACGCCGGGTTGGGCGCGGTTGCCTACATGATCGAATTTCTGATGGGCTTTATGGGCGACAAGGCGCGGTGGCGGACGATGCCGTGGATGGTCACGTTTTTCGGCATTCTCGTCGTGCCGCTCGGCGTCGTCAGTATCACGCTCATCGTCCTGCAGCCAATTGCCGTCGGGGCATGGTGTACGCCGTGCCTCATCGCCGCTGCCGCGATGCTCGTTATGATCTCGCTCACGTTGGATGAGGTCGTCGCGATGATTCAGTTTCTCGTTCAGGCTTACCGTGAAGGGCAACCGCTCTGGCAGGTGTTCTGGATAGGCGGTGTGCTGCGCGAGCCGTCTGAAGTTGTCCCCGCTTCTGTTCGTCCCGACGTGGTAAGTCCGGGGGCGATGGTCTGGGGAGTGACGCTGCCATGGAACCTGCTCGTCAGCGTGGCACTGGGACTCTGGCTGATGTTCGCGCCTTTCGCGCTTGGCAGCACCGGAACTGCCGCCCACAGCGATCACCTGTTAGGAGCGCTGATCGTTACCGCTGCCGTGATCGCACTTGCCGACGTGGGACGCGCGGCGCGCTTTATTAACATACTTTTCGGCGGATGGATAATCCTTGCTCCGTGGTTGCTCGTGGGCGCCACAACCGGCTCGAAGTGGAACGACATGATCGTGGGCTTGCTGATAATTCTCGTGAGTTTTCGACGGGGCGCCATCGGCGAGCGATACGGGACTTTTGAGAGGTTTATCCGATGATTTACGATGCGAAACCGACTGTTGTAATAGTCGGGGCTATTATATTCGGCTCTGTTCGGATCGTTCGTAATATCGACTGCCGGGCTTAAATTTGATTGAACTACAGTCATGCCAACATTTTCAAAAGGAGGAGAACAATGGCAAATCACACCGATCCCGTTTGCGGGATGGAATTAGATGAAAAGGATGCCGCTTCGGTCTGCCATTTGATCGAGTCGGTTGCGGAAATCGAAAATACCTCTTGACCTGACACTAGCTGATAGGTTGTACACTGTCTATAGCTTAATTATTGGAGCAAATTAATTATTGGAGCAAATTATGAACACAGAACAGATTGCAGACAGCGAAACATTTCTTGATCCGATCTGCGGAATGACGGTCGATCCTAAAACCGCAGCCGGGAGTTACGAGCATGACGGCACAAAATATTATTTCTGCTCGAAAGGCTGTCTGAACAAGTTCATTGCTGACAACGAACAGGCCACCGCACCAGTTCAGATCGGCAGCAAAACGGAGACGGTCCAGCACGGCGAGATGGCGGCTGCCCCCCAAGGGGAATTTATAGATCCCGTTTGCGGAATGGCCGTCAATCCGGATACCGCCGCCGGAAGTCACGAGCTTAACGGTACGACCTATTATTTCTGCTCAACGGGTTGTTTGAATAAGTTCAAACAAGATCCCGAGCCTTTCCTTTCACCAAAAAAAGAAAAGAATCTGCCGAAGGATGTCGAATACACCTGCCCTATGCATCCTGAGATCGTACAGATCGGCCCGGGCAGTTGTCCGATCTGCGGGATGGCGCTGGAGCCGAAGGTTTTTTCCCTTGATATGGAGGAAGATAACTCCGAGCTCCGGGACATGACGCGACGATTTTGGGTTGGCGTGGTCTTGAGCTTGCCGATCCTGGTTGTGACAATGGGCGAGATGCTGCCGGGCAATCCGTTTATGACGATATTAGAGCCGCGCACTTTTAGCTGGCTTCAATTTGTCCTGGCAACCCCGGTTGTCTTATGGGGCGGTTTTCCATTCTTCGTACGCGGTTGGGCTTCCATCGTAAATCGCAGTCCGAATATGTTTACGCTGATCGCGATCGGAACCGGTGCTGCTTATATTTACAGTCTCATCGCTCTTTTCTTTCCGCAATTGTTCCCAGCGAACTTTCGCGGTCACATGGGCGAGGTCGCACTCTATTTCGAGGCGGCGGCGGTTATCACAACGCTGGTTTTGCTTGGCCAGGTATTGGAACTACGGGCGCGTAGTCAAACATCGAGTGCTATCAAGGCATTGCTTGGGCTGGCCCCAAAATCCGCACGCATGGTTGGCGGGGACGGCAAGGAAAGCGACGTCCCGCTCGAAGATGTGACTACGGGAATGCTGCTTCGCGTTCGTCCCGGAGAAAAGATACCGGTTGACGGCGTAGTCGTTGAGGGCAAGAGTTTAGTTGATGAATCGATGGTGACGGGCGAGCCGGTACCGGTTGAAAAGACCGTCGATGTACAGGTCGTTGGCGGAACTGTAAACGGCACTGGTAGTTTCGTTATGCGCGCGGAAAGGGTCGGAAGCGAAACGCTGCTCGCGCAGATCGTCCGAATGGTCGGCGAGGCTCAGCGTTCGCGAGCTCCGATACAACGTCTTGCGGATGCCGTGTCTGCCTACTTCGTCCCGGCCGTGATCCTGATCGCGATCATCACGTTTGCTGTTTGGTTTTTCGTCGGGCCCGAACCGCGTTTTGTCTTCGCATTGGCGAACGCGATCGCCGTTTTGATAATTGCCTGCCCCTGTGCATTGGGCCTGGCGACGCCGATGTCGATCATGGTCGGAACCGGTCGCGGCGCCGGCGTCGGGGTTCTTATAAAGAATGCCGAGGCGCTTGAGATCATGGAGAAAGTTAACGTACTGGTCGTCGATAAGACCGGAACGCTGACCGAAGGAAGGCCGCGTCTCGTGTCTATAGTCTCGAATATAGATGAAAACGAATTCCTCAGTTTGTCCGCGAGCCTCGAACGGCAGAGTGAGCATCCGCTCGCCGAATCGATAGTGGCCGGTGCGGAGGAGCGGGAAACCGAATTCAAGACGGTGGAGAATTTCGAGTCGATAACGGGCAAAGGCGTCACCGGAACCGTGAACGGTAAGGCGGTGGCACTAGGAAACAGAAAACTTCTCGAACAGCTAGGCATCACCGTGGACGCCACGCTCACTGAACAAGCTGACAACTTGCGTGCCGATGGCCAGACGGTGATGTTTGTCGCTATTGATAAACAGCATGCCGGGCTCCTGGGGGTCACAGATCCGATCAAGGAGTCAACCACCGAGGCGATAAAGGCTCTTCACGAAGAAGGGTTGGAGATCGTCATGCTTACCGGGGACAATCAGGTCACGGCGGACGCGGTCGGGAAACGTCTAAATATCGACAAGGTGATCGCAGACGTTTTGCCCGAACAAAAGCAAGATGTCATAAAGAAGCTTCAGGCCGAAGGCAAGGTAGTAGCGATGGCCGGTGACGGTGTCAACGACGCTCCGGCATTGGCTCAGGCCCAGGTGGGAATCGCGATGGGTACGGGAACCGATGTCGCGATGGAAAGTGCCGGTATAACGCTCGTAAAAGGTGATCTGCGCGGGATCGTACGAGCTAGAGTGTTGAGCCGCGCAACGATGTCGAACATCCGGCAAAATCTCTTTTTTGCATTCATTTACAACACGCTCGGCGTACCGATCGCCGCCGGTATTCTGTATCCCTTTTTCGGACTGCTTTTGAGTCCGATCATCGCGAGTGCTGCAATGACGTTTAGCTCGGTGTCGGTGATCATGAACGCGTTGCGATTAAGAAGTCTCAAACTTTAACAATGAAGGATGCGAAATACATTCCTGCATTGAGTTACGATTGGCTGACGCCTTTTTATGACAGTGTCGTGCGAAGCTTTTTCAAGCAAGCAAAGGTGCCGTTAATTTCGCGCGACCCAAAGCTTAAC
>JBBQGO010000224.1:0-4905 GCA_038323125.1 Pyrinomonadales bacterium | reverse complement strand
AAAGACAAGGCTATACATCATGCCCGATGGCGCCGATATCGACCCGTTATGCGGCGAAGGCTGCACCCTTCTCAAAGGAAAGAACCTGACTCTTTAACGCGGACGAGACAGCAAACTCCCACACGGTGAACTCTCATTTCCGTTTGTAAACTCTATTAACCAAACCTATCGTTCGGCCGTAACGGTCTCTTGAAGGCAGAGACGTCTCCCTTTCGATCAAGGTCTGATCATCCTTGGATACAGTCCACTCACTCATCGTACCGAACATTTTCTCTGCGGACCCGCGCTTTCGAATAATTCTTTCAATTATCAACTTCCGGCCTTTGAGTGTCGTCCTTGAGACAGTTTCGACGCTATCGGAATCAACTATCGGATTTATCTCACCTCGCCCGTCCGTGTAAAACACTCTTTCAATAACTAATTTGTCTCCGTTAGAAATTGACGTTCGGCGGAAAGTCATTTTGAGGCCGTCATGCTCGATAACCATCTCCTCCTGATAGGACGACACGTCAATTTCAAGCGGTTTCGGGGTTTTAAAAGCGTCTTTCGGAGTCTCCGTCCTGACGAACGTCCATGTACCGGTAAAGGTCGGCGTGGGTTTTGGTGTGGACGAGGGTTTGACCTGTGCCTCAGCGTCAATGGCGAATGCGGCAAGCCCCAGGAGGAGTAGCAGACAATAAAGCATTTTGATTCGGATCATAATGGCCCGCAGAGCACAGCAAATACCTAATCCCCATTACCCATCTTACCTAGCAGCTCGGGCCAGCGGGGGTCTTCGCGTAGGGAGACGAGGTTGGTGTCGCGTTCGAAATGGGGTTTATTTTCGTTGCCTAGTTTGACGGCTTTGCCCAGCCATTTGAAGGCGAGGTCTTTTTCGCCCAAAAGGGCGTAGGTCGAGCCGACCCAGTAGGCCATGTCGTGATCTGTACGGGCGATGGCGATCGCGTCTTCGGTCAGTTCGGCTTTTGCCTCGTCGGGGCGGCCGGCACCGGCGAAGTACATTGCGTAGAGTGGCCGTATGCCATCCATTCGGGGGTTTTCTTTCAGGACTCTGCCAAGCAGTTCGATCGCCTCGTCGTGCTTGCCTTGGTAATAGTAGACGCCCGAACGAAATATCTTGAGCATCGGGTGGTTCGGCTCTACCTTTACACCCTTATCCAGCTCGGCCAGGGCCTTGTCGAACTCTCGTGTATATATAAAGATGCGGGCCCGGTTATAGGCGGCGATCGCACGTGCGGCCGGGTCGAGACGTGTCAGTTTTTCAAATGCCTTGAGCGATTCCTCGTACTCACCATCGAGACGGTGCATCACACCTTTTACAAAATATAGTGCGGCGTCGTTAGGGAACTGCCTTTGCAGCAGCTCGATCTCGGAACGAGCCTTCTTCTTTTCGCCGCGGGCCATATAGATCATTACCATCAGCACGCGCGCCTCGACCACATTCTGGTCGTAAAAGAATGCCTTGCTGAACGCCGCCTCGGCGTAGGTGTAATCTTCGGGCTCGCCGAGCCCCTTAAAGACGCGGTTGGCGTAACATGCACCGAGGCCGCTGTATGCCAGTGAGAAATGAGGGTCGAGTTCGATGGCCCGTTTGAAATTGGCCATCGCCGCGTCGCAGTCATCGGCATCGAGCGTGCGAAAGATGAACCGGCCGAAATTGTCACGTCCGCGAAGATATTCTTCCCATGCCTGCGCGTTCTCGGTCGCGCGTTTGCCAAGCATCTCGGCCTCGAGATCGGTAAGCTCGAGCCTGAGGCCCTCTAAAATGCGATGTGCGATGCTGTCCTGGAGCGCCAGGATATCACCGCCCTCGGCGTCGATGCGGTCGCTCCAAAGTATGTCGCCGGTCGCAACGTCGAGCAGTTGGGCCGTCACACGCAGCTTTTCGCCTGCACGGATAAATCCGGCGGACAGCACGGCGTGGACCCTCAGGTCCTTGCCCGCCTCGCGCGGATCGACTTCCGCACCCTGATACTTGGCTATCACAGAACTTGGCCGAACGATGATAGACCTGATCTGTGCCAATTCGGTTATAACGGCGTCGGCCAGGGAGAATTCGTAAAAGCTGGAGTCGCCGTCCTGGCCGAGATTCTTAAAGGGCAAGATCGCAACGCTCTTCTTTTCCGTTCCGGTCGCGGTCACTGACAGGTCGGGGGCAAATGAATCCGGTGTTGAGGTCGACGGCGTTCGCCCGACCGATGTTGCCTCGGGCGTCGATCTTCCGGTAAACCAATTGAGCACCCGCTGAACCGTGCCGCCGTCGGCATGGCCCGGAGCAAAGGTGTCGCCCGGCATCACCTGCGGGCCAGCGATCTGCTGCAGCAGGTCCCGCAGCTCATCCCGCATGGTGGCTATCTTCTGATACCGGTCCTTCGGCTCTTTGCTCAGGGCTTTATCGACGATCTGCTGCAATTGCGGCGGAACCGGCTCTTTGCGCATATCGGACAGCGGCTTTGGCGTTCCGTACAAAACCTGATGCCGCACATCGATCACCGTTTTGCCCTGAAAGGCCCAGATGCCTGTCAGCATCTCGTACAGCAGTACACCGGTCGAGAATATGTCCGAGCGGTGATCGGCCCTTTCGCCCTTTGCCTGTTCCGGGGCAGCGTACGTGGCGGTGCCGTATGGAATGCCAAGCTCGGTGATCTGAGTGCGGTCCGTGCCTGCCTCGGCCACGTGTTCGTCTTCCATCAGCTTGGCGAGGCCAAAATCGAGTATCTTCGCCTGGCCGGTCGACGAGACCATTATGTTCCCGGCCTTAATATCTCGGTGAATGATGTTCTTGGAGTGGGCGTAGGCGAGGGCATCGGCGACCTGGATGGTTATCGAGATCGCGCTGCGCAGTTCCTGCGGGCGGCCCGACACCAATTGGCGAACATTCTTGCCCTCGACATACTGCATGGCTATATAAAAGACGCCCTCGGCGCTGTTAAAATCGTAGATAGTGCAGATGTTGGGGTGATCGAGCTGCGAGCAGAGCTGCGCCTCGCGTTCAAACCGTCGAAAGTTAGCTGTCTTTTGAGTGAGTTCCTGAGGGAGGACCTTTATTACGGCCGTGCGGTTGAGCTTGGTATCAAGTGCCTTGTAAACCGTACCCTGTCCGCCTGAGCCGATCTTTTCGAGGATCTTGTACTGGTTAATCTGAGAACCAACCATAAAAGTGCGGAGTGCGGAAACCGGAGAAACGAATAAGACTGCTCCGGCCGCGCTCCGTCAGAAAACGCAAACAATGATATTACTCGCGTGATCGCTATTCCGCAATCCGCTCACCGAATTAAAAATTATTGCCCGGCCAACTGCCGGTCACTCAGGGTGGATCGTTCAGCCTCGGGGCGGGTCGCCCCACCCCGATCCTATATAGGCCCCGTTTTCAACGATGCACGGAACCACGAGGTCACCACCGGAATACTCTAACATCTCGCGCTGACGTTGTTTATCGTTCTGTGCGTCATACTCGGTAAATTCGATGCCCTCGGAGCTATAATGGTCCTTGGCCTGCTGACAATACGGACAGCCGGGTTTTGTGTACAGTATTAATGCCATTGTTCAAAATTACACCTTTTCGATAAGATAATCTAGCTCGACGCAGACGCCCGGGAACCTCGGGGCCAGCCCCGACGATTTATGACTTTGCCCGATATATTCCAGCCGTTCGACCGGTTGATCGAGATCGAGATACTCGGCACAAAACATATGGTGCCCGAGAACAACACGCTGCTGAGGTGTTTTCAGTACTTGGCGATGGAGAGCATTTCGTACGGCGATTTCTGTTGGAACGGCGAGTGTCTCAATTGCCAGGTCTGGATCAAAAACGGTGATAAAGAAAAGGCCGCAATGGCCTGCCGCACGATCGTCGCCGAAGATATGAAGATCGTCCGGATGGCGGAGGGCATAGACCTCACTGTGGAAGAGTTCAAACCGTGAGTTTCCCTCCTGAGACCGCGCCAAAGACCGTTAAATCGCTGAGTCATTGATAAAAGGCCGTTTGTCCGTCAGTTTAGGATGGATCTCTTCGCGGACGGCGAAGTAAATTCGCGAGATAGGATCGGTTTTTCTCGCGATGGCAGGGTTTCTCCTCGAGTTAGAGAGCCTATATCCCGAGTGGAAAGGGTCTTTCCTCGCGAAACCCTGATATTTTCTCGCGATTCGCCGCCTTTTCCTCTCGAAGGCCGAAACTTTTCTCGAGGTGGACGGAATATTTCTCCAGATAAAATCATTTTATCTGGAGTTTTTTTGATTCTTTCTGCAAAGAAAATGATCGTTTCCGCGATCAATTGGAGATCTGTCGGGGGAAATGCTGGTGTGGTTCGGTAAAGCGACTAGTACTTAGCGACGCTCGGATCTACCTCATTGGACCAGGCAGTTATGCCCCCCGCAAGATTTCGGAGCTTACCTGTATAGCCCGAACGTTGGAGAGCTTCGATCGCCCGTGCACTGCGGCCACCCATCTTGCAATGGATGACGGTATCACGCGCGGGGTCGATCTCGTTCATCCGGTTGATGACTTCGCCGAGCGGTATCAGTTTGGCCCCCGTTATACGAGCGAATTCATATTCGTCGGGTTGGCGAACGTCGATCAGTTGAATGTCGGTTCCGGCGTCCATCAGTGCTTTCAATTCGGACGCGGTTATTTCTTCCATATTTAACGTTCCTCGGTCTGTTTGGTCTCATCATTTTATATCACCCGACGCTTTCTCACAATCGAAATGGCAGCACCCCGCAGCTTAAGTGTAAGCAAGCGCACGGCAAAAATTTACATATTAATAGAGTTCTTTGAAAAACCCTTTGGAAAGGCATCAAAGTTAGTAAAAGAGAAGTATATAATGGGTGAATGAAAAACGAGCAATTGACGTTGATGGATGCGGTATTGAGTATGAGTCGGCGAAAGAAGGTGAGCCGGGCGGT
>JBBQGO010000223.1:0-4914 GCA_038323125.1 Pyrinomonadales bacterium | reverse complement strand
GGCATTCGAGACAGTTTCGGCGCAGTCGCCCGTAGAACCACAACCGGAGAAAACTGCGACTGCCGCGGAATTCGAAGGAACTGAAGCGTTAGATATTTCCGGGAATTCCGGCGTATTTGAACAGGCCGCCGCAGCACGAGCGACGAGTGGGAGCGTAGGTCTCACCCCGCAAGCTCCTTCGATGGAACTTCCCCCCGTTGATTCGGCGGCTAAGATCGTTAAGCAGGTTGAGGTTGAATCGATTGTCAGGTCCAAGATAAACCCGATCGCACAGCTCCATGACAGTTTCATTATCGCCGTCGACGATGAAGGCCTATTGCTGATCGATCAACACGTAGCGCATGAGCGCATCTTGTTTGATAAATTTCGGCGAAGCGAAAGTGATCGCCCGATAGAGTCGCAAAACCTGCTGTTACCCGAGACACTCGACCTTACGCCGGCCCAAGCAGAAGCATTTACACTTGTCGAGGAAGAGCTCAGTTCCCTGGGCTTCGACGTTATGCGTCTGTCCGGGAGGACGATCGCGATCAAATCGATCCCGACGGACGTCCCTCTCTCGCAGGCGCGGAATCTGTTTGCCGAGATACTCGACAATATAGATCCGGGAAAACGTGGGGGAGCGAAATCCACCTTTAGAGACGATATCGCTGCAAGCCTCGCCTGCAAAGCCGCGATAAAGATAAATATGAAGCTAACGCCCGAGAAAATGCACTGGCTGATAGACAGATTGCTGGCTACGTCGTCGCCGACCACATGCCCGCACGGCCGTCCGGTAGTTCTCCGGCTGACAATGAAGGACATCGAGCGTGGCTTCCACCGTACATAAATTATGCGATCTGAAGACGGGCCCCGGCCCGAGAAACCTACCGTTTTCTGGAATCGGGTGTATGCGGCGGTCGTTATCAACACCGTTATAGTAGTCACCGCGTTATGGGCATTTTCGCGCTATTTTTCCTAAGAGCATGAGATGAGATCACTCGATTGGATAATTGTCATTGCGTATCTTTCCTACGTCATTTGGGACGGCATACGCATGACCAAGCATAGTGGGAGCAAGGAAGGATATTTCCTTGCTGACCGCGGCCTTCCGTGGTGGGCCGTCGGTTTGTCGGTAATGGCTACGCAGCTATCCGCGATCACGCTTGTAGGCACCACCGGACAGGCATACAGCGATGGAATGCGTTTCATTCAGTTCTACTACGGCCTGCCGTTCGCGATGATCATTCTGTGCGTTACGGTCGTGCCGTTCTTTCACCGGGCAAATGTCTTTACAGCATATGAATATCTCGAGAAACGCTTTGACGTCAGGGTTCGCAGTCTAACCAGCTTTTTCTTTCTGATCTCGCGTGGGCTCGGCGTAGGCACGATCATCTCAGCACCGTCTATAGTCCTCTCGATCGTATTCGGGTGGAATCTGATCGCAACTATTTTTGCGATCGGCATGAGCACGACCATTTACACGGTCTTCGGCGGTGTTCAGGCGGTCACTTGGACGGATGTCAAACAGATGATCGTCATCTTCGTTGGCCTTGGCGTCTGTTTTTTCGTGATCTTGTGGAGCTTTCCTGCCGGCGTTTCGTTTACCGACGGGCTTCATCTCGCCGGCAGCCTAGGCAAACTCGAAATGGTTGACACGAGGTTCGATCTCACTGAGAAATACACGATCTGGTCGGGATTGATAGGCGGCTTGTTTCTAATGCTCGGCTACTTTGGATGCGATCAGAGCCAAGTGCAAAGATTCCTGACCGCAAAATCGGTCGACCAAGGGCGTACTTCGCTCCTGATGAGTGCTTTCCTCAAGATCCCGGTGCAGTTCGGCATTTTACTGATCGGGATTATGGTGTTCATCTTTTATCAGTTCACCGCTCCACCGATAGTGTTTAATCGAGCTGAGGTTGCAAAAGCAGAACAGACCGAAGAATTCCGTGGGATACAGGCAAGATATGCTGATGCCCATGCCGCACGACGCGAGGCGGCCATCAATTTCGGCACATCATCCGGGGAACTTGCGGCTTCGGAAGAGACGTATCGGTCGGCGGATCAAGCGTTTAATGTGAGCCGCAAAGAGGCTGTCGACTTCGTGAAGCAAACGAGTAACCCGTCCTTCAATGATGTGAATTATGTTTTTCCCACATTTGTTGTGGAGAATATGCCGGTCGGGGTTATCGGGCTCTTAATAGCTGCCATTTTCGCTGCTGCGATGTCCTCTATTTCGGCTGAACTGAATGCTCTTGCGACAGCGACCACCATCGATTTCTACCGCCGTCTTTATAACAGTGACGCTACGGACAGTCACTACGTTGCGGTGGGACGAATCACCACATTCATTTGGGGGATCTTTGCCTGTATCGTGGCGATCTTTGCCACAAATCTCGGTTCGCTCATTGAGGTCGTCAACAAATTTGGCTCGTTCTTTTACGGGTCGCTCCTTGGGGTTTTTGTACTAGCTTTTGCGGTTCGGCGTGCGAATTCGCGGGGAGCTTTCTTTGGCCTGCTCTTCGGGATCGCTTCCGTGTGGATCGCGAGCATGTATTCCAATATCGAATTTCTCTGGTTCAACGTCATCGGGTGTATTGTGACCGTTGCGGCCGGTTATCTCATCAGCTTGACGGCGAGGAGCGGCGACAGCGGCCAGCCAGTCGAACCTCAGAGTTTATAACACGATGGCATTACGAACAGTTTTTGGGTCTCTCGCCCCTACAATAATCGTCATAGTTCTCGCGGCATCATCGCCGCAGTTTGTAACGCTGGCACAGGTCGCTCCCGTTTACGACCGCGGGATCATGGGCCTCGCCAAAACCCTTGAACGCTTGAATACATCCGCGTCGGCGATGATGATCGGCGCACATCCCGACGATGAAGACACGGCGATGCTCGCCTATCTCGCCCGTGGAGAAAATGCGAGAACAGCTTATCTTTCGCTGACGCGGGGCGACGGCGGCCAGAACATTATCGGTCCTGAACTGGGTGAATCGTTGGGGGTGATCCGGACTGAAGAGTTGCTGCAGGCGCGGAGGCTGGACGGCGCGGAGCAATATTTTACTCGGGCATACGACTACGGGTTTTCAAAAACTCTTGCCGAAGCTCAATCCAAATGGCCCGAAGCGATTGTACTTTGCGATGCGGTTCGTGCGATCCGTGAATTCAAGCCGCTCGTCGTAATATCGCAGTTCGCAGGAACCGCAGCGGATGGCCATGGGCAGCACCAATACGCTGGCTATCTAGCCCCTCGTGCCGTAAAGGCGGCAGGTGATGGTGGTCAATGTACCTCAGCTGGCCCGGCCTGGAAGGTTCAAAAGTTTTTCGTTCGACACGGATTCCGGGCCACCACGGAACCGCAGCTGAGGATCAACACCGGTAAATTCGATCCGATTCTAGGCCGCTCGTATTTCGAGATCGCGATGGAAGCCCGGAGTCAGCATAAATCGCAGGAACAAGGCGTGCTCGAGTTAAAAGGCGAGATGTATTCGGGCTTAAATCTAATTGACGGAGTTCCGGGCACAAAGCGCATTTTCGAAGGCATTGACACCAGTCCCGGTGCTATCGCGTTTCAAAGCGATAACCGCGAGGAGCCTTTTGTAAGAGCGGTAGATTCCTCGGCCGCCGCGGCAAGGAAGGCCTTGGAATCGCTAGATCACCGGAATCCGAGCTCGATCATTGGAGTTTTAGTGGAAGGTTACCTTGCTGCCAAAGCGGCACGCGACGGAACGAGGCGGCCGCTTTCGCGATCCTTGATCGGATCCAAAGTGGCAGATTTTGCTCGTGCGATCAAACTTGCAGCTGGTATCCAGATCGATGCTCTTGCCGACCGTGAAACGGTGATCGCCGGAGAGGAATTCCCCGTTACCGTTCGCGTCTTTTCTCCGATGGCCGGCGATATTAAAGTTGCTTCGGTAAAGCTAAGAAGCTCCGGCGACTGGAAGGTAGCTGAGGCCGAACCCGCTGCACCGCAAACGCAAGGTTTTTTTCGTGCCGAGAATCCAGCCGCTGCTCGCTCATTCAAGGTAACCGTTTCTGACCAGGCTGAACCGACCGAGCCCTACTGGTTAAAAGATCCACGCAGCGGCGATCTCTACCGGTGGCCGGAATCCAGTTTTGTTACGCACGCCGTTCAGCCGCCTGAGATCGTGGCCGAAGTTGTGATTCAGGTGAATGGCAGTGACGTCAAGTTTGAGCAACCTGTCGAATACCGTTATGCAGACGACGTCCGTGGCGAGATCCGCCGGCCGATCGCCGTAGTGCCAAAACTAGCGATGTCGGTTGATGAGGAGATGTTGATAGCTCAAGCCCGGAAGACGTCAGTACGCGAGGTGACTGTATCTATTTTGAATAACTCGCCGCAACCGATCGTCGCATCGGCCGATCTTAAGCCGCCCCAGAACTCAGGATTACTTGTTACGGGGCGACGAGATCTGGAGCTCAAACGCCGCGGCGAGCGTTCGACAGTTCCTTTTCAGGTCACGGTCCCTGCCGCCGTTCCGGCCGGGACTGTCCGCCTTGCCGCATTGTCGGCCCTAGCTAATTCAAAAGCATTTGCTCAACGACAAACTGCTATTCAGTATCCGCACATACAAACGCATCGCATCTATACCGAGGCGGGTGCTGCCGTTCGAATCATTGATGTCGCAACAGCGGCGGTTCGTGTCGGTTATATAGTGGGAAGCGGCGACAAGATCCCAGATGCGATACGGCAGTTAGGTGTGAACGTCTCGATCATTACGAGCGAGGAACTGGCAGCGGGTGATCTTTCAAAGTACGACACGATAATGGTCGGGATCCGCGCATATCAGGTTCGCCCCGACCTTATCGCAAACAATAAGCGCTTGACGGATTTCATGAACGCTGGCGGCACGCTGATAGTGCAATATCAACTGCCGGCCTATACACAACAGAATTTGGCTCCGTTTGCTGCCC
>JBBQGO010000222.1:0-4914 GCA_038323125.1 Pyrinomonadales bacterium | reverse complement strand
GGATCCTGGCGCAGAGCAGTCCTGAGAGCGGCTCCGAACGAATGCGTGTCGGCCGCAACCTCACGCTGGTTGACTACACAGTTCTTGTGATTGTGAAGGAACTCGATCGGGTCCTCAATAGTGAGGATGTGGTCGTGCCGGTCGATGTTGACCTTGTCGACCATCGATGCGAGGGTTGTCGATTTACCGGAACCGGTCGGGCCTGTAACGAGCACGAGCCCGCGGGGCTTTTTGCACATATCGGCAACCACCGCCGGCAGCCCGAGGGCCTCAAAGGTTTTGATCTCGTACGGGATCGCACGAAACACGGCACCCACGGCACCCTTCTGATTGAACAGATTGGCACGGAAACGAGACATACCCTTGAGCCCGAACGAAAAATCGAGTTCCAGGTTCTCTTCGAATCTGTGCTTCTGCGAATCGGTCAACACCGAGTAGGCCAGCCGTTTCGTGTCCGAGGGCGACAGGGCGGCAAAACCGGGAAGCGGTGCGAGATGGCCGTGCACGCGTACTTGCGGCGCCGAATGCGTCGACAGGTGGAGATCGGAACCTCCGAGGTCGGTCATCTTCTTGAGCAGATCGGGCAATGTGATCTGCGATTCGACGCTGGCGTATTGTTCGTTGCTCATAATATTAGTGAAAGAAAACTCTCGTTACTTGTCTGCAGAAGCGCGCTGGGTTGGACGCACACGGCTCTTGAGGGAATTGATCACCTTTTCCGATTCTTCGGACAGGCGCTCGGCTTCCTGTACCGGTGAGTTGGTGGCAACGCTGTAGATGCGGCCATCGACCTCGGTAAAATAGAACATTCGCGATTGGACGACACCGCTCTTGCCCTGAGATTGGGCTTCGACGACATAGACGGGCTGGCCGCTGATCTCTTTTTGGTAATCGTTGACGACCCAACCGTTCTCGCGGATCATTCGGTCGATGACCTCCCGCCGGAGTGATGTGGTCGCAACGCCGCCGACGGACTTTCTGTCGCTCAACGGCGAATCGCTGACCGCGGGGCCGACCACTGTGATGGATGCCGATCCAACCTGGGCACCGGCTGAATTATCAACGCGAAACTGCACTTCGGCCGGGGTAGCTTGCGACTCGGTCCAACCGCGTGGAGCAGGTTGGCCGGACGGCAAGACCGCCGTCTTGGCTCTCGCGTTCTTTCGAGCAGCAGGTAGCGCCGCACTTACCGTTGTATCTTCGCCATTTGCTCGTGCCTGTGCATGTCTTAGCTGACGAAGCTTGAGCCCACGACGCTGGCCAGCCAGCCCCTTCTTGCGCCTCTCCTGTGCACGATAGAGCTGCCACCACCGCTTGGAATACTTTTTGACGCCTCTCCAGGACCTTTTCTTTTTGACCTTCTTTTTCGCTTTACGCGGGCCGGCCTCGGCGTTATCCGTTGCCAGCGGAATAATGACGCCGATACCGAATAGTAACGCTACTGATAATGCAATTGCCCTAAAGAACATATTTCCTCCCACTACTTCCTAAATGACCGTTTCCTTAACCACTTCTTCGATCGTCGTGATGCCTGCACGAATCTTATACAAGCCCGATTCACGCAAGGTGACCATCCCCAGATCGATAGCCCGCTTTCTGAGTTCCATCGCGCTCGCACCGATGATGATCAGCTCGCGGAGTTCGTCGGTGATCTCCATCACTTCATAAAGGCCCACGCGGCCCTTAAAACCGGTGTTGTTGCACGTAGTGCATCCCCGGCCTTTATAGATCTTGATGTCCGGAGCTTCTTCCTTAGTAAATCCTATCTCTACCAGGCCTTCGGGCGGCAGATGGACCTCTTCTTTACACTCGCTGCAGATGCGGCGGATCAGCCGCTGCGCCTGAATAATGTTGACGCTGGTGGCGACCAGAAAGGGTTCGATACCCATGTTGACGAGACGCGAGATCGTCGACGGCGCGTCGTTTGTGTGCAGCGTCGACAGCACAAGGTGACCCGTGAGCGCAGCCTTGATTGCTATCTCGGCGGTCTCAAAATCACGGATCTCACCAACGAGCACGATATTTGGATCCTGCCTTAGGAATGAACGAAGAGCGGCGGCGAAGTTCAGCCCGATCTGCTCCTTCATTTGGACTTGGTTTATTCCCTGCAGGTTAAATTCGACGGGGTCCTCGGCCGTCATAATATTTGTTTCCGACGTATTAAGCGTCTGCAGCGCCGAATACAGCGTATTTGTTTTACCGGACCCTGTCGGGCCCGTAACGAGGACCATTCCGTATGGATTGGCGATCGCCCGCTTAAACTTCTCGAGGCTCTCCGGCTCAAAGCCCAGCTTGGTCATATCGAGCATCAACTTATCTTTATCAAGCAGGCGGAGCACGACCTTTTCGCCAAACAGCGTAGGTAGCGTCGATACCCGAAAATCGAGTTCGCGTGAGCGATTGTCGATCTTTACTTTGATCTTGATGCGGCCGTCCTGAGGCAGGCGTTTCTCGGATATATCGAGCTTTGCCATGATCTTGAGACGCGAGATCAGCGGATCTCGGATCTTCATAGGCGGATGCATGACGTCATATAGAACGCCGTCGATACGAAAACGTATGCGAAAATCGCGTTCATAGGGCTCAACGTGGATGTCCGAAGCTCCGCGCCGCAGGCTGTCGACCATCAGAACGTTTACGAGGCGAACGACCGGTGCATCCTCACTCGCACGAGCGAGCGCCGCCAAGTCGATCTCGTCATTCTCCTCCACCACCTCGAATTCCTCGGCGTCGCCGCCGCCAAACTCGAACCGGTCAAGCGAAACATCGAGGTCCGAAGCGGTGATCCTTTCATCGAGGGCCGGCATGCCGTTCGAACTCGTCCTGCGATTGCCGTTTTTTCCGTTGTTTGGACCGACCCTATCGATCTCGGCCGCGAAGGCAGCATCAAAAATATCGATCTGGTTCGATCCGCCATAGTACTTGGCGACGGCGATCCGGATCGACGTTTCTGATGCGATCACCGGTTCGACGTTAAGCCCCGTCATGAACTTGATGTCGTCCATCGCAAAGACGTTTGTCGGATCGGCCATCGCAAGCGTGAGCGTTGCACCCAACTTGGATATCGGGAGCACAGAATATTTGAGCGCTACGTCTTCCGATATCAGCTTGATCACGTCGGCCTCGATCTGGAAGAGATCCAGATTAATTGAGGGAACTCCATATTGGCGAGAGAGGACCGCCGTGACAACATCATCGGACACGAAACCCAGCGTAACCAGGTTTGAGCCCAGCCGGCCGCCGTTAGTGCGTTGGTATTCGAGCGTTTCGCGCAACTGCTGCGACGTTATGAGATTTTCGCGGACAAGGATTTCCCCAAGTTTTGCTGACATTTAAGTGCGGTGTGTCCCCTGATCGAAAGCTAACGCGGAGGGGAACGTACTGAAGTGTTTAGCTTGGTCAAAATGACTGAGAGGCTATTGAACAACGAAGTTAAACATCGTTGACTCCTAATAGTACAACGTTGAATCTAAAAGTGTCAATGATTCTTTTCGGTCTCCGGTCGGGATTTTTGCGCAGGTCTGCGGCGGGGTATCGGTCAGACTGACTTAAGGCTATGGAGCCATATCCTTTTTAAGTTGAACAATAAAGGACCGGACCGCGGTGGCGTCGGTACTATCGGGAAAAAAGCGAAGAAACTCTTCGTAAACCGCTATCGCCTCGGCAGGTTTGTTCTGTTTTTCATAGATCAGGCCGATGAGCTGATAGATGACCGAGGCATCGGGCGAGCCAGAAAGTTGCTTTACCGCAGTGGTGAGGTACCGGGTGGCCTCGGCGTAGTTGGCGGATTCACCGGCAAAGTCGCCCGTGCCGCCGGCCCCTTCTGCCTTGTCCTTATATAGTAAGCCTAGGCCGGTGTGAGCCTCGGGCTGAAATCCTTTGCCCTCGGTGATCGAACGTTTAAAGGCGGCGATGGCTTTTGCCTCGTCACCATTACCCTGATGGACCCGGCCCTCGACCGCTGAAGCCTCGGCATATCCAGGTCGCAGCCGTCTGGCCGCGGCAAGAGCTTTGCTCGCTTCGTCCGGCTTTCCGGCACCCAAAAGTACACGGCCAAGGCCAAGGTACGCTTCGGGGTAATTTGCCCGTGCCTTAATCGCGCGCCGGTATGCCTCGGCCGCCTTCTCACGGTCTTCGGCTGACTGGCGTTCGGCATCCTGGTACGCTAGTTCGGCAGGGTCGTCGGTTTTGACGAGCGAAACTTTTACTTCGCCTTTTTGTACGGCTGTCAGGGGCTGGGACTTTTCCGTAAAGCCATCGGCCAGCACCCTGAGAGTATGGACACCGGAAGTTATCGTTCTGATCTCAAGTTTGCCGTTCTCAGCGGTCACACCATAGCGGACGCCGTCAACCCAAACTATGGCATTTGGCTCAGCGGCGATCGTGATAGTTCTAAACGGGGCTGACAACGCACTACCCGATTGCGAAAAGCCCGGCACCACGAATATGAAGGCCAATGCGGAGCTTACAAGAATTTTGTTTTTTGCCGATAGAGATGCCATATTTGCGACCTTTCTACTATATTGTGCTTCGACGTAAAATCGCGAGGGTGCGTTGTTCTCGATTTCCTGGTTAAACAGGCTGTAAAAGACGCCCGTATCCAGGATCTGGTCCCGCGATCTGCTCCTTATTTAACTACCCTCCTAGATAAAACAACAGGGAAACACCACTAAAACCAATGGTATCAAGATTTAACGCCGATTCGCGAGATTAGCTGGTATGCTGTGCGAATTTTACCACAGACGGCACAGATACGCTTCTCAACGTCCATTTGCGTGTTAGAACTCCATGAGAATGTCCTAGATAGAACTCTTTAGAAATGTCCTATTGTGAAAGTGTCTGAGATGCTCTTGTTTGAGGAGCATAGATGGAAACAAGAGGGACGATTCGAATGAGTAGGAAAGAGCTGGATTC
>JBBQGO010000221.1:0-4955 GCA_038323125.1 Pyrinomonadales bacterium | reverse complement strand
CATTCCGAACAAACGCGGGTGCAGCGTTTGCAGAGAATGCATCGCTGAGGATCGTTGGCGACGATCGGCGAAAGATATTTCTCGGGCTGGACGTTCTTTCTCTCGGAAAATCTTTCTTCGAGATCGCCCCAGTCAAAGATGACCTCCTGAAGCTCGCACTCGCCTCCGCGATCGCAAACCGGGCAGTCGAGGGGATGGTTCGCAAGCAAGAATTCGCCCATCGCGCGCTGCGCCTTTTCGACCTCCTCGCTTTGCGTGGTAACGACCATTCCGTCAGTGCAGATGATCGTGCATGAGGTCTGGAGCTTTGGCATCTTTTCGATACGCACCAGGCACATCCGGCACGAAGCCTGGATCTCAAGATCCTGATAATAGCAAAACGACGGGATCCCAAAGCCCTTTTCGCGGCACACGTCTATCAGGCGAGCGCCTTTATCGACCTCGTATTCCTGTTCGTTTATGGCTACTTTAATCTGTTCTGTTGACATCAGATCTTTCTTGAATACCGCGTCTCGGTCGCAATGCTCTCTTCGCCCTCGGGCGTTATGTTGTATGCGGTGATGACTATGGCATTGTCATCGACCACTTCGATGGCCGTTCGCCAGCCCCATCGCGGAACTTCAGGGCCCCCGGCGTCGTAGCTGCCGAGCACCGAAAACTGTTCGCCCGGCTCTCCCTCGGAAAACATAATGCCTGTCGACATATGAAAGCTGTCGGCCCAGGCGGCCTGAAACTTCTTTGTCGCAAGGTCAAAGCCATAGATCGCAATACCGCTAAAGGGCTTACCGGCCAGGCTGCCGTTATATTCGTGCAAAACGAACCGGCCATCCAAGATCGACGATATCTTTCCCGTCATCGGCGACTCGTCCGCAACCTTGCCAGGCTCAAACCATGTCTTGGTCGAGCCTGACCATTCACCCGTGAGCGCAGCGAGACTTGCGTGAAACCCGCTCTCTTTCGATTCGGCGAAATTCATCCGTATATATTATTTGCCTTTCTTCTTAGTCGGCTTTGCCTCGACGACCGGTTTTACGACAACTTTCTTCTTATACTTCGGCCTCGTTTTACCAAAACTTCCAGCAAATATCTTGCCGCGTCGCGTTCGTTTATCACCTTTTCCCATTGTTACTCCTTAACTACTCCCTATCTTATCTTCCTGAGGCCGCATAGGGCGAAGCCATATTAGGCTTTGCTCCGAGTACCGCCATAACGTGATCTTGCATCAGGCTGTTTTTGGGCAGTCTGGTATGCTCTTCACAAACAAAAATTGTAGTTTCCATCGCTGCCGCCGAGAGTTTGCCGGGCATCGGCGCCTTCGTCGCCGATTCCAACGACCGGCGGGTGACGACGCCGTCACCGGGGGTCATCATCACTTTCTTGAGCTGGCTATCTGTGACACGTACTCCGTCCGAACGGGTAAAAGCCCTGGGCTTGAACAACGTTTTCCAAGTGTTTGCCGAGCCATCACGATAGATCAATATCGAATCAAGCGATGAACGGCA
Organism: Pyrinomonadales bacterium; assembly: GCA_038323125.1. Classification (GTDB taxonomy): domain Bacteria; phylum Acidobacteriota; class Blastocatellia; order Pyrinomonadales; family Pyrinomonadaceae; genus OLB17. The sequence continues at coordinate 3,453 of JBBQGO010000221.1, read as the reverse complement.
TTCCGAACCCATTACGTGAAATGATACGTCCGAAGGTTTGACAGTCGGCGCCGCCAGGGCATTGTGAAGCCGCTTTGCACGCTCCAGTGCCGACTCAAAATACCGTTCGGCCCTGGCTTGCTCGCTCTTGGAAAACTCGTTCGCAAAGCCCTCATCGCGGATAACGTTCCATCCGAAATTATTCCAAACCGTGGGATCGTAAATGTCGATTTCAACCGGGTTCAGTTTGTCGTCAAATGCCCGAAGCGTGCCGGGGGCGGGCAAGAGCTGATAAACGGATGGGATCGTAAAAACCGTAAACTTAGACGAGTCGTGAACGAACGGCAAGTCTATACGGACCCCGCCTAACATAAAGCCGTTCAGCAGCGTATTGAGCGCCATGGCCGATCCCTCGTTCGGCGTGCCTATCAGAATGATCTTATTAAAATGCTCCGCACCCGCCCATGTGGGGACAGGGCTGGTGACGCCCGTGGGCAGATCCGCGTCGCCATACATCGCCGCGTAACGCGATATGAGGCCGCCCATCGAATGGGAAACAATATCGAATTTGAGGTCCGGCTTGTTCAGCTTTCGTTTTAGATCTTCTACCTGTCGAAAAAGACGTCTGGCGTTGGTGACATTATCCAGTCTCCAGTCATAAGGGAAAACATATAGAGCGGCTGCCGACCCTCGCTTGGCCGGCGTAGTCCAACTATCCTCACGGTAACCTGCGCGGCCCTCCAGAGCCTCGACCAGTCCGCCGTAAACGTCTGCTACCTTTAGTCCGCCTATTCTAACCGCACGCAATACATCGCCGGGGACGAGCAGGTCATGATTGGTTGCGATATCGTCAGAGATCGGCAGCCTGATGTCTTCGGCCTTTGATCTGAGTGCCCTAAACCATATCCTCTCGCCGGTGTCCTTGTGACGCAGTTCGGAACCTGACAATCCGGGAATAATGATGACCGGGTTTCTGTCCTGAGCGATCGCTGTTAAGCCCAACACCAAAAGCAACACGCCTGCGCGTATTGCAATTGAAGCCGATCGTTCAAGGTTCTGTCGCCTTATCATTATCAAATATTTGGGGTTATCGCGCGCGCTCCTGTTTTGTTATCGAGCCACTTTCTAAAATCGTCCGGAAATCGTTTGATGGCACTCTGTATCGGCCACGCAGCCGCGTCGCCCAGCGGGCAAAAGCTCTTGCCCTCGATATTGTCACAGATGTCGAGCAGAAGCTTAGCGTCCTGAGGCCGTCCGCCGCCGTCCGAGATGCGGTTAAAGATCTTGACCAGCCAGTCCGTACCCTCGCGGCAGGGCGTACACCATCCGCATGATTCATGCTTATAGAACTCGGTCAGGTTCTTGGTCGATTCCATAATGTCGACCGTTTCGTCCATCACCATCATGCCGCCCGTGCCGAGCATCGAACCGGCCTCGACGAGGCCTTCATAATCCAGGGTGACGTTCTTTCCCAGGATCTGGCCGGCGTTCATAATGTAGACGCTCGATCCGCCGGGTATGACCGCTTTGAGCTTTTTACCGTCGCGGAGCATGCCGCCGCAGTCCTCCATGATGAACTTTTCCATGTCGGCATAGCCCATCGGAAGCTCATAGACTCCGGGACGTTTGACATGGCCGCTCACCGACCAAAGCTTTGTGCCGCCGGATTTTTCCGTACCAAGGTCACGCCAGGCGATGCCGCCCATCTCGATGATCTGCGGTATGGACGTAAACGTCTCGACATTGTTGACGATCGTCGGCGATGCATAGAGTCCCTCGACCGCTGGAAAGGGCGGTTTTAGCCGCGGGTGTCCCCGAAAGCCCTCGAGCGAAGACAACAACGCAGTCTCTTCGCCGCAGATATATGCACCCGCTCCCGTATGGGTGTGAATATCAAACGAGAAAGCAGAGCCGTAAATGTTCCTACCGAGCCACCCCGCCTCACGGGCCTCGGCCAGTGCGGCATCCATTATGTCGATCAGATACTTATATTCGCCGCGAGTGTAAATGTACCCGGTTGTTGCACCGAGTGCGTATCCCGCAATGATCATACCCTCGATCATCGAGTGCGGATCGCGTTCCATCAGGTAACGATCTTTGAAACTGCCCGGTTCCGATTCGTCGGCGTTTGAGACGATATACTTATTCTTGGGCGAATCTTTTGGCACAAACGACCATTTCATCCCGGTAGGGAAGCCGGCACCACCGCGGCCGCGAAGCGCGGAATCCTTTACCTCGGCGATGATCTCGTCGGACGACATATTGAGAGCCTTCTTCAGCGACTCGTACCCGCCCGTCTCCTGATACACCTTTAACGTATGCCCATCCTTGATGTGCATTCGCTTGAGTTGTAAAGGCTCGCAGCCTATCGCCTTGATTTCCATATCTACAAGAACTTCCTAAATTCGTCGACCGTTAATCCCGCATCTTTAGCTATTCCGCCCATAGTGAGAGCGTTTACCGGATTGTGTCGAGGAATGGTAACGATCCTCAGTCGTTTGTCATGACAATGTGTTTGCCCTGACGAGCGACCACGAAACCCGCTTTCTCCAACGCCTTAACGGCAGCTAGATGATTTACCCGGGCAGTTTCGGCATTAAGCCGCAACCTCGACCTCGCGAATAATCGCGTCCTCCAATTGCGAATCAAGAACTCCTAAATATTCCTCGATGGCAATTTTAATGTTGTCCAATGCTTCGTCTTCCGTTCCGCCTTGAGACCAACATCCGGGCAGGGCGGGACAGGAGACGCTAAAACCTTCCTCGGACTGACGCAGTGCTACTTTATAGTGCATAACCAATACCGTTTCCTATAGACCCAGGTCCCTCGCGATCACCGCGGTGTCCGTATGCTGTCTAAATTTCACGACCTTTCCGTCACGCAATTCCCACTCATGGGCAAACGGTACGGTGGTGCTCTTTCCGGTCCTAAGGTACTTGCCCGAGTATGTGCCGATCGCTACTACGTTGCCGTCCTGGCCATCAACGATCTTGTTTGACACCGCAGCAAAGCCTTCCCATTCCGTACCGAGCTTCATAAAGACGTTTTCGAGCACTGCGTTTGGCCCGTTGTAGGTACCACCGTACATAAATCCTTCGGCCTCGGTCCACGAGATGGTTTCGTCGAAAGCTCCCAGCACAGCCGGCACGTCACCCGTGGCGAACGCATCATAAAGGCCCTTGATGATCTCAGCGTTGTTCATATTATTTACAATTCTCCAGGATCCCATCGACTTTCTCGATCGTCAGATCTTCGTGGAAATCAAACCCGATCTGCATCATAGGTGCCGTGCCGCAGCTTCCGAGGCACTCGACCATCGAGACCGTGAACTTGCCGTCGGCCGTCGAGCCGCCCGGGTGTATCCCCAGCCTGGTGCAGATATGGTCGGTTATCTCGGGTTCGCCCATGATCTTGCAGGACAAAGTTTTACAGATCTGAATATGGTGGCGTCCGACGGGCCGCAGATTGAACATC
>JBBQGO010000220.1:0-4961 GCA_038323125.1 Pyrinomonadales bacterium | reverse complement strand
ATTTCAAAGCATTCGACGAGCTGCCTGCGAACCAGAAATTTGCTCCCGCTGAAAAGCTCTTTGGCACGCTTAAGGGCAAGGCCCGTCGAGATGCCGAGGCTGCGTTTGCGGAGACGATCGTTAATGGTGACTTTGCGTCGCCTGAGAAAGTTGCGGGCCTTTACGGCCCTCGTACGATGGAGATCAATCCTGAACACGAAAAGATCTTTGACTTTGTCCGAGGGCTCGATGAGGAGCGGAAAGCGTCGATCGCACGGGCAACAACATTTGCCGGCAGGATCGATCACCAACGGTTACTTTACCAACAGGGCATGGCGGAAATGAAGGGCTTTACGCCGTACCCGGACGCCAATTCAACGCTTCGCTTCTCTTACGGCAATGTCAAGGGTTATAGCCCCCGTGAGGCTGAGTACCGCACGCCTTTCACCACTTTAAAGGGAATGCTCGAAAAGGACACAGGTGTTAATCCGTTTGATATGCCCCAGAAGCTGAAAGACCTGCAGACGGCTAAGGACTTTGGCCGTTTTGGCGAGGGTGACAGCGTGGTCGTAAACTTTATCTCATCTAACGACATCATCGGAGGCAACAGCGGTTCACCGATCCTTAATGGCAATGGTGAACAGGTAGGACTTTGCTTTGACGGCAACTACGAAGGCCTTGGCAACGATTTCTACTACGATCCCGATTATAACCGTACGATCTCAGTGGACATTCGCTTTGTCCTGTTTGTGACTGAGAAATTTGGCAATGCCGGATGGATCCTCAATGAAATGAAGCTCGTCGGAGGCAAGAAGGCGTAATCGGCCTCCGAACACGTCTTGCGAACAAAATGGCCTCGTTCGGGTGAACGGGGCCATTATTCTATATTTCGCGTTGCGGACGTATTGGGCGAAAAGCCCGCTGCGACCGCAATGAAATCTATTTTTGCGAATAATCGAGCTTGATCGAGTTGATCCCGCGCAAAAGTGCGCGCTGGCGGCGAACCACGCGTTTGCGGTTTTTAGCGGGGTTGAAGATATTAAGCGGGCTCGGGATCATTGCGGCAAGAAAAGCCGCTTCTTCGCGGGTCAGGTCCGAAGCAGACTTGTTGAAATATGTTCGTGAGGCGGCCTCTGCACCGTAAACGCCGTCACCCCATTCGATCACATTGAGATAGATCTCAAGTATTCGTTTTTTTGATAACTGGCGTTCCAGGAAGTAGGTGTACACGGCTTCCCTGCCTTTTCGCAGAAAGTTGCGGTCCTCGGACAAAAACAGGTTTTTGGCCAGCTGCTGGGTGACGGTGGACGCACCCCTTTTGAAGCTCGGCAGCGGCGGGATCCAACCCTCAGGATCGTAGTCGCCTTCCGCCTTGGCCTCCTTTTCCCCAAGCTTCACTGCCTCATCCCAGGCACTTTGGATCGCATCCCAGTCAAAGCCGTCATGCTGGAAAAACCTGGAATCCTCGCCCGCGAGAACCGCGCGCTGCAGTTGTGGCGATATCTGTTCCATCGGAGTCCAGATCATGAACTTGCGCGGCTCGCGGCCGGATGCGACCGCCTCTGAGATACGATGCTCGATCATCGAGGAAGTCGCCGGATTTTCATTGCGAAGCCGGGAAATGCCCGGAAAGGTTACGAGCTCATACACAAGCCAGACGCCTATAGCTCCCGCCAGAATGAAAAAAAGAATTTTGGTCCAATACCACATGGGATCAGTTGTCGGTTGTCGGTTGTCGGTTGTCGGTTGTCGGTTGTCGGTTGTCAGTTGTCGGTTGTCGGTTGTCGGTTGTTAGTGGTAGTTAGGGGCGACTGGTCAGTGGTCAGCTATACATATTGCCGCATTCCGCACTCCGCACTCCGCATTCCGCATTCCGCACTCCGCATTCCGCATTCCGCACTCCGCATTCCGCATTCCGCACTCCGCACTCCACTAAGATTGTCCATATTCATTTTCAATTGTCCATTTTCCAATTTCCATTTTACAATTGATGCGATGGGCCGGCATGACAATGTAGTTGCAGTAATTCTGGGCGGTGGTGCAGGTTCGCGCCTGTTTCCGCTTACGCACGAGCGTTCAAAACCGGCTGTACCGTTGGGGGGCACCTATAGGCTGATCGACGTGCCTGTATCAAACTGTATCAACTCTGAGATCACCCAGATCTTTGTCCTCACCCAATACAATTCCGCCTCACTCAATAGGCACATATCGCGAACCTATCGGTTTTCAAGTTTCTCGACGGGTTTTGTCGAGGTCCTCGCTGCCGAGCAAACAAAGGACAATCCGCTGTGGTTTCAGGGCACGGCCGATGCCGTACGACAGATGCTGCCCCACCTTCGGGACTGGCGTGTCGATACGCTTCTTATCCTGTCGGGTGACCATCTGTACCGGATGGATTACCGGCATTTTCTGGACCGCCACTTCGAGACCGACGCCGATGTGACAATTTCGGTGGTTCCGTGCCGACCGGATGAGGCTGCCGGATTCGGTTTGCTGAATACGAATGAAGACGGCGCGATCGTCGACTTTGCGGAAAAACCCACGGGCGATGCTCTTGACGCGATGCGTGTGGATACCACCCGTTTCGGCTTGTCTGCTGAAGATTCAGCCAGTCGCCCGTTTCTCGCCTCAATGGGTATCTATGTTTTTAATTACCAGCGGCTGGTCGAGTTACTGGAGACTGATAGCTCGTGGGTCGACTTTGGGCGCGAGATCATCCCGGCAGCGATCGAGAAGTATACGGTGCAGGCGCATCTTTTCAAAGACTATTGGGAAGATATCGGTACGATAAAGGGGTTTTACGAGGCTAATCTTGACCTCGCATCACCGCTGCCAAAATTCAATTTCTTTGACACATCGGCTCCGATCTACACTCGCAGCCGCTACTTGCCGCCTTCAAAGCTTCACGGGTGCGACATCGACAATTCGATGGTCAGCGAGGGATGCATACTTAATGGGGTCAAGATCAGAAAATCCATAATCGGCCTGCGCAGCCGTATCGACAACGGCGCCGATATCCAGGATTCGATCATCATGGGCTCCGACTTTTTCCAATCCCTCGCCGATATCAGCAGCGACATCACTACGGGCCGTCCACACATCGGTATTGGGTCTAACACCGTGATCCGCCGAGCGATCATAGACAAGAATGTCAGGATAGGACGTAACGTGATGTTGATAAACCGTGATAACGTCGATAATTACGACGCACCGGACGCCTCGTTCTATATCCGGGAGGGAATAATAATAATACCTAAGAACTCAACGATCGCGGACGGAACACAAGTGTGACCCCGATCATTTAGACTCACGGCGGCGGATGTAATTTTCGCGGGAACGCACTACCACGTCCGGCCGATCTACTTTGACCTTCACCTTCGTCTGCTTTCCAGGAATACGCTCATCGCTCGGATAGTAACCGATACTGTAGAATTCGCGGAGTTCGCTCGCGATCTTTTTATACGCTTCTGTTAAATTAAAAAAACTGCTCGCCTCATATAGCCGGCCACCGGTACGGTTGGTTAACTGATCTAGATATTCCCGTGCTTTTTGATACTCTTCGGCTGTCGTGCCCTGGCTGCTGGGTGTTCCCATGGTAGGCATCGGAAACGGAAAAGGGTGGCCGCTCTGGGTTGGTATTGGGCTTTGTATCGGAGGTGGTCCCGGGACCATCGGCCCGTTCTTCATCCGCTGAACGTCTGCGAATGTATCGTATCTGATCGTGAAGATCAGGGAGTCGAGTTCCATTGCGTCCTGAAGGTTTTGATAATCATTCGATCTCCGGCTTGTGGTGTCGACCCCATCCGTAAAGAGGATCACTGCTTTGCGGCCTTCGACGGAACGAAGCCGGTTGTTCATCACCAGATCCATCGCCTCGTACAGGCTGGTTCCGGTCGCGATCTTCGTGCCCTTTATTGCCCGGTAGATCTCGTTACGGTCGTCCGTAGCCTCAGTATGCACGTTAACGCCCTCGTCAAATGAGATAACCATCACTTTGTCCTGGGGACGAAGCTGGTCAATAAACGCGATCGCGGCATTCTGGATCTCGGCCAGCTTAAAGGTCGAGGAATAACTCATATCCAGAACCAAGGCCACCGTAAACGGTTGGTGTTCGTTAGAAAACAACGCAACGGTCTGTTCTTTTCCATCTTCAAACACCTTAAAGATCTCCTGGCCCAGGCCTCCGATAAAACGGCCCTTTTTGTCCATGACCCGCACAGGGACAGATACCAACTGGGTGTTTATCCTGATCACCTCACCATCGTCGAGGGCGGTGTCATTGGACATCTCCGTATCGATGCCGGGAATCGCAGTCGGCTGAGGCGACGGACTGGAAGGCCGCTGATTAGCTTTCGAACGGCCCGGGGCCGGATTTTCCCGACCAGATTGTGCATCAATGCTCGTCGCGGCGAGGCAGCAAATTAAAACAAAAACCCCTGGAATGCCTGTGTTCAATTTCATGGTGGTTAGAATATCTGGTTCGATGCCTCCACCGGTTAATAAAGATGCCGCACGCAGAAAAAAAGAGACGGATCTCGCCGTCTGCATTCCTGATCGATAGTAATTCAAGAAATGTTATCTACCGGCTGTTCCCCGGTTGCTTTGTCCAACTATATAGCTGTTCTTAGCCCTTACAACCACGTCGGGCCGCATTACCCGGATTCTGATCTGCTTTCGATCGCCGACATTACCGACAGCCTCTGGGTAATAACCGAGCGAATACTGTCTTCGAAGTTCCTCAGCGATGCCGGCAAAAGCCGTTTCGACATTGTAAAGTGACTGTCCTTCAAACTTACGTCCGCCGCTGTTGCTGGCAAGAAGCTCGAGATATTGTCGACCGGTTTCATACTCCCCGGAGCTAGTGCCGCCGCCATAGCCTCCCGTCGGAGCATTGCGTCCCATCAAAATAGCCCCGAGGATATCGCCCACCGCGCCTCCACCTCCGCGCCTGCGACGCGGATAGCCCCATCCGCCGCCGCCGC
>JBBQGO010000219.1:0-4966 GCA_038323125.1 Pyrinomonadales bacterium | reverse complement strand
GCCCCCGCACGCAGGTAATCGCCATACGAAAACCCGCCCGGAACTATTACGGCATCGTACCCGCTAAGGTCCGTCTCCTGGTGCCATATAAAATCCACGGGCTGGCCGACATGCTTGGACAGAACATGATAGGCGTCATGGTCGCAATTGGACCCAGGAAATACAACGACTCCAAATTTCATATCGTTTTGTGGCCTGCTCGTTTCTTGTCTTACCGTCGGGATCACTATTAACCCTCGAAGAGGGCAAAACCGAAATGGACAGCATGGGCGAACTGCGAGTTTAGGAATCGACCTCGACCCTATAATCTTCGATGACCGGGTTGGCAAGCACGTTCGAAGCTATCTGTTCGGCGGACGCCGTCGCCTCGTCGTGTAAAGTACCATCGGCAAAGGCGATCTCAAAATACTTGCCCTGCCGGATGTCCCCTATATTTCTATGGCCCAGGCCCTCGACCGAGTGATGGATCGCCTTGCCCTGGGGATCAAGGACGCTGGGCTTTAGTGTGACGAATACTTTTACTTTCATTATTGCTCCAAAATAAATTCTAGATTCTGACTGACTTTCTTGTGTTTGTAAAAAGCCTGTGCTAGATTTCACGTTAATTTCGTCAAGCAACGATTTTGATCGCTACCAACATTTCACAAAGGAGAATTTATCATATATGGAGAATCCATCTGGAAAGTCCGCCATCGGACTCGATTCAAACCTTGCTGCCGCAATAGGATACCCTATCGGCTTACTCGCCCTCATTCTAGTTTTCATCGAAAAGGACAACAAGTTCGTTCGCTTTCATGCTATCCAGTCCTTACTGTGGGGATTGGCGATGGTGATTGCTGTCGTAGCTTTGTTGGTCGTAGGGCTCGTTCTCGGATTTGGCTTGGGTATGGTATCAAGTACCTTGGCGTGGACAGTGGGAGCGGTTTTCACCCTTCTATACATTGGATGGTTTATAGCCCTTTTCGGTGGGATCATTTATGCCGCAATTAAAGCATATGGCAATCAAATGACAAAACTTCCTCTGGTCGGCAATTTTGCCGAAAAATGGAGCAACTAAGGCTCTAACCATGCGAAATAATCACGGCCTTCGATCATATGCGGACTTTCCGTCCGCTTCGGCCATAATAGCGTTTTTGATTATGGTTGCGAAAGCAATTGGTAGCCGCACATAAGGCTTACGTCGATAAGATTGAATGCTGCAACAGCTATTTGGTGGAGCGGTTTGCGGACAGGAGCTATTAATGTATCAACAAAATTCAGCTAACTCTCCCGGCAAGATCCAGGCGATCGCGATCATACAGACCGTTATTGGTTCTCTACAGATCCTCGGCGGCATCATAGGGGGAATATGGGTTCTTCTGGCGGGAATCGCTACCTTGGGGATAGGCCTGATCGCCATTCCTATTCCAATATATTATCTAACGGTAGGCATTCTCTCGCTGGTCTCGGGCATAAAGGGCCTGCAGAAGACCTCAACCTACGGATTAACGATGGGGGTCGCGATATGTCAGATGATCATGATCCTGTGCTGCGACATACTGGGTTTTGGCTGCGGGCTGGCTGTGTTGATCCTGCTTATGCAGGATGATGTGAAGGCATATTTCGGACGCCGATAGTTACTTCTAATACCGTTCGGTCAGTCAAAAACGCGGCTGAACACTTTATCGACATTACGCAAGTAATGTCGCACATCAAAGACGCGGGCGATCTCTTCCACCGAAAGGTGCGAAGAGATGTCCGCGTCGTTCTTTAACAACTCTTCATATTCACCGCCCTCGTCCCACACCTTCATTGCATTCCTCTGGGTCCACGTATACGCCTCCTCACGGGATACGCCCTTTTGCGTCAGTGCCAGCAATAGCTGGCCGCTGAAAACAAGGCCTCGGGTGAGCGCCAGATTTTTGAGCATATTATCCGGATAGACGATGAGCGTATCGAGCAGGCCGGTAGTTTTGGCAAGGATATAGTCGAGTGTCGCTGACGAGTCCGGCAGGACGATTCGTTCGGCGGACGAATGCGATATGTCCCTTTCATGCCACAGTGCCACGTTCTCAAGCCCAACTATAGCGTTGGCCCTCACGGTACGGGCCATGCCGCAAATGCGTTCCGACAATATTGGGTTTCGCTTGTGAGGCATCGCCGACGAACCTTTCTGTCCGGTCTTGAACCGTTCCTGTGCCTCACGCACCTCCGTTCGCTGCCAGTGCCTGACCTGCAGCGCCATCTTTTCGAGTGTCGATGCAATGATCGCCAGTGTGCACAGGTACTCGGCATAACGATCGCGCTGGATCACCTGCGTAGAGACATAGGCCGCCGTGAGCCCAAGCTTTGCACAAACGCGTTCCTCGACCTCAGGTGACAGATGCGCAAATGCCCCGACGGCACCGCTGATCTTGCCGACCGCTATTCGTTCCCTGGCCTTTTCCAGCCGTTCCCTGTTCCGGACCATTTCCGAGTACCACAGTGCCCAGACAAGCCCGAACGAGGTCGGCTCAGCATGGATGCCATGTGTGCGGCCGATCTGCGGTGTGTTTTTGAACTCGTGTGCCCTACGTTTTAGGACGACTAATAGATCATCGATTTTGACAAGCAATATGTCGCAGGCGTCACGCATCTGCAGAGCATTAGCCGTATCAACCACATCACTCGATGTCAGCCCGTAGTGGACGAACCGCGCCGCGTCGCCGATATTCTCAGCGAGGTTGGTCGTAAAGGCAATAACATCGTGATCTGTAGTCTTTTCGATCTCGCTGATACGATCAACTGTAAAGGCAACCTTTGCCTTGATCTCGTCGACCGCATCGGCTGGGATTGTACCCATCTCGGCATGCACTTCGCAAACGGCGAGCTCGACATCGAGCCATCGTTGAAATTTGTTTTGCTGCGACCAGACGGCGCCCATTTCGGGCAGGGTGTAGCGTTCGATCATATGAGTCTTTATGTTGTAATGGCCTCCGAAGAAACGGGTTCCTTATCACCCAGTACATCTTGAATATAAACCATTTGGATCACAACCATAATGACGGCCAGCAGCGGTGTCGCAAGTACGAGGCCAAGCCCGCCGACCATTACAGCCATCGCCAGCTGAAAGATGATCGTGACCGCAGGCGGCAGTTCGATGGTATTGCGTTCGATGATCGGTGTGACGACATTCGACTCAATAAGCTGAACGCCGACATATAATCCCAAAACGTAGACCGCTGTCATTGGGCTCGCGATAAAGGCAAGGAGCAGTGCCGGGACCGCCGAAATGATCGGCCCGAAGTTCGGAACGAACGAAAGTAGGCCCGCGATGAGCCCCAACGTCAATGCGAGCGGCACACCGAGTATCGACAGCCCGATCCAGGTCAGCAGGCCGATAAAGATCATCGAACCCACCTTACCAACCAGCCACCAGTGAAGCGTATCGCCAACCTTATCTAATACCTCGCGAACGCGCGGCCTGCGTTCGATTGGAAACAGGCGTACAAACCCGTTTAAATAAAACCCCGGTTCAACAGCGAAATAGATCGCCAGCAGCATCACTATAAAGAAGTTAGCGATTGCCCCGGCCGTGGACGAGAAGATCCCACCGACCTGCATCAGCACTCCCGAACCTTCGATGTGCTCCCAAACGTCCGTAGCCGCAGGCAACTGCTCGATAACAGCCCGGCCCCAGCCGAACTGAGAAATATATTCTCCTGCTGACTGAGCCGATCGCGGCAGCTCGACCCGAAGATGACGAACCTGTTCGGCCACACTCGGTGCGAGCAAAGCAATAGCCCCGGCCAAAATGGCGATCAACATCACAGCGACTAACAGCACACGCCATGTCTCGCCTATCTTGATAAACCGACCCAAAATATTTGCCAGCCCGCGAAGAAAGACTGCTAACAATAAAGCGGCAAACGCCAAAAGCAGGACGTCAAAGGTAAAATATAAGAGAAGCAGAACGAGGACCGTCAGAACGACGATCCCAACTGCGATAGAGACTCGGCGTCCAAATGATGTTCCGGGATCTAATTGTGATGTCATATTGATCTATGCGCGCCAGTCAAACAAAAACATCCACCTTGAGCGGCTCTATCACAAAATGGCCGCTTGCAGCTCATTGCCAATGAAACTGGCGACCAGCTTTCGCATCTACTAGATCATTCCCTTCGAGATCAACAGCTCAGCATTCAGGACCGCACCGCCGGCAGCCCCTCGAACCGTGTTATGACTAAGCGCTACGAATCTGTAGTCATAAATGTTGTCCGGAAACACCCGGCCGACCGTTATCGTCATTCCGCTGCCGCTATCGCGGTCCAGCCTCGGTTGGGGACGCGACGGCTCGTCTGTCACATCGATAAAGCGTTCCGGCGACGAATGAAGGCCGAGCGAGGGAAAGGTCTTCATCGCGTCAACTACATCTTCCAGTGTCGTCGTCTCCTTCAGATCGACCCGGACCGATGCCATATGGCCGTCGATCACGTTGACGCGAAAGCACTGCGCCGACACCGTAAAATCCGCTTTCGTTATAGCACCATTAGAATATTCGCCAAGTATTTTCTGCGCCTCGGTCTCGACCTTTGGCTCCTCACCCGCAATATAAGGAAAGACATTATCGATGATATCGAGTGATGCGACGCCGGGGTACCCGGCTCCCGAGACCGCCTGCATTGTGGTCACTATTGCTGAATCGATCTTGAATCGACGGTGCAGTGCCGCGAGCGGCGGAGCAAAGCTCACTACGGCGCAATTAGGGTTGGTCACTATAAAACCCGTGGTAAAGCCCCTTTTTTCGCGTTGCCGCTGTATCAGATCTACGTGCTCATGATTGATCTCAGGGATGAGAAGAGGAACGTCCTCGTCCATCCGGTAACACGAAGAGTTGCTTATTACCGGCAGCCCCGCCCGTGCAAATGCCTCCTCGGCCTCGCGGGCGACGGCAGATGGCAGGCTCGAAAAAACAAGGTCGCAATCAAGCGGCGGCTTGATCGGCTGA
>JBBQGO010000218.1:0-4983 GCA_038323125.1 Pyrinomonadales bacterium | reverse complement strand
AGAGGGCGACGAGGTAAAGGTAAAGACCCCGAACGGCTGGAGAAATTTTGAGATCAGCCGGCTCAGAACAATACACGATAAGGAATAGGCCGGCCGCGTTGTACCCCGGATCTAGCGGATGTTTGGAGCGAGCATAGGAAGAGGAGCAATGCGGATCATCGACGCGATGGTCCGCTCTCTTGCGTCCGCCGGTATCGCACCCAACATCCTTACTACGATCGGAGTTACGATCAATATAGGCTGCGGTGTGCTCTTTGGTTTCGGCGAATTCTTCTGGGCCGGGGTCGTGCTGATCGTTGCTAACCTGTTCGATATGCTCGACGGTAACGTTGCGCGTTTGACCGGTAACGTTACCAAATACGGCAGCTTTCTCGATTCGTCGCTCGACCGCCTGTCTGACATGGTCGCCTTTCTCGGGATAATCATTTTTTATTCGAGAAATGTGCCCGAGCGATCGGTCTTGAACGTCTTTCTCGCGGGCGTAGGTATGATCGCTTCGGTGATGGTCAGCTACACCACGGCGCGTTCCGAGGGCCTCGGTGTCAAGGCGAATGTAGGGTTCCTTCAGCGGCCCGAACGAATGGTGCTCCTGATCATCGGTGCCCTTTCGACGTGGGATTGGAACTCCACCCATTTCTTAGCGAACCGAATGCCGCAGGTACTTTGGGTACTGGCGATCGGCTCGGTGTGGACCCTTATCCAGCGAATGGTATTTATTCGTAAAGAATTTGAAAGCATTCCCGGAGGCAGGACGCCTCTATGATTGAATGGCTGAACGATTTGTGGGGTTCGGTGACCCTGGGCCGCGCCATATTCGGCGTCGGAGTTTTCATCGCGTCGCTGCTTATCAGTTTTGCGGCTATCGCGATCGTGATGATCAAGATACCTGCCAATTATTTTAGTTCGCATTATCAGCAGGACTTTATGCCTAACAGCCGGTGGCTGGTCCGTTGGGGAGCGGTAATCGCAAAGAATGTTCTCGGCGTGTTTCTGATCTTACTGGGAATACTGCTTTCGCTTCCCGGCGTTCCCGGGCAGGGGGTATTGACTATCTTGCTGGGTTTGATAATGCTCGACATTCCGGGCAAACGCCCGCTCGAAGCTAGGATCATAAAACGGCCGGCCGTACTCGCGGCGATCAACAATCTCCGGGTCCGCTACAACAAGCCGCAGCTTGTCCTCGATTAACAAATGGGCATTTTAGAAAAACTGTTCCGAAAGAAGCGGATTGACCCCGACGCCCGACGAAAAATGCTTTTGGCCACGGGCCGCATCACGGACGGGGTGATCCTCGACTGTGAATCCCACGAGTCGGGCGGCGAGATAGCATTTTACCTGTACACCCTTAACGGTGTAGATTTTGAGTCGTCCGACCTGCTGACTGCCGAACAGAGACAGCAGCGGATCAAATACGCTCCCGGTGCAAAGGTCGGGATCCGCTACGATCCTAAGAATCAGGGAAATTCAATAATAGAATAGATGTTCAAGAAGATTTTGATCGCTAACCGTGGTGAGATCGCCTGTCGCGTGATCCGTGCCTGTCGTGAGATGAAGATAGCGACGGTCGCCGTCTATTCCGATGCTGACGCGGCCGCGATGCACGTCCGGATGGCAGACGAGGCGTACAACATCGGTCCTCCGCCCTCGGGCGAGAGTTATCTGAAATGGGACCGCATCATCGAGGTCGCTAGGGCCGCCGGGGCTGAGGCGATCCATCCGGGATATGGATTCCTGTCCGAGAACTCCGAATTCGTTAGGGAAGTCACCAAGGCCGGCATTACGTTCATCGGACCGCCGCCCGAAGCAATGGAATCGATGGGCGGCAAGATGGCTGCTCGCAAGATCGCTATAGCCGCCGGTGTGCCGGTCGTGCCCGGGACGACGGAACCGCTCAGTTCGTACGTCGACGCGCATGAGACGGCCGAGAAGTTTGGATACCCTGTAATGCTTAAGGCCTCGGCAGGCGGCGGCGGCAAGGGCATGCGTCTCGTCAAGGACGAAAGCGAGCTTAGATCGGCCCTGGAAGGCTCGCAATCCGAGGCTCTGGCGAGCTTTGGCGATGATGCGGTCTACCTGGAAAAGGCCGTCGTCCGCCCCCGGCATATCGAGATACAGATATTTTCGGACAAGCACGGCAATCACGTTCACCTGGGCGAACGCGAATGCTCGATCCAGCGCCGCCATCAGAAAGTGATCGAAGAGGCGCCCTCGCCAATTCAATCAACCGATCTACGAGCCCGAATGGGCGAATGTGCTGTGCTGGTGGCCAAGGCGGTAGATTACGTCGGGGCCGGTACTGTCGAGTTTCTCGTGTCCGATCTGGATCATTCGTTTTACTTTCTGGAAATGAACACCCGTCTCAAGGTAGAGCATCCGGTGACGGAGTTGGTCACCGGCATCGACATTGTTCGCGAGCAGATACGTGTTGCGTGGGGCGAACAGCTTTCGTTCACACAACAAGATGTGGTGCTGCGAGGCCACGCGATAGAGTGTCGGGTCTATGCCGAGGACCCGGACAATGGCTTTCTGCCTTCGCCGGGAAAGATCACCCGGCTGAGGGTGCCGCAGGGGCCCGGAGTACGCGATGACGGCGGCGTTTACGAGGGCTCCGACGTTTCGATCTTCTACGACCCGATGATCTCTAAGTTTGCTGTCTTTGGTAAAGACCGGCCCGAAGCGATCGAGCGTATGCGCCGTGCTCTCGAAGAGTACGAGGTCGGCGGCATCAAAACGACACTGCCATTTTTCCGCGAGGTGATGCGGGACCAGGAGTTTATCGACGGCAAGCTGGATACGGGTTTCATTGAGCGGTTCACGTCGAGGAAAAAGGTAACAGCACCCAGTGAGGCTTCGCGTGATATGGCTCTGGTCGCCGCAGCAATGTCCTATTCAAAAAAGAAAAAACATATAGCTCATTCGGATGGCGGCGGCCGTTCAGCACAAAGCCGTTGGGCCGCGGCGGCACGGATCGCGGGACTGCGGGGCCGGATTTGATACAATAGCTCGGGGCTTATGGAAGAATTATTGAGACAACTGCTTGGCAAGAAGATAGATGTGACGTGCGGTCCGAACGCTGCGTTTCGCGGCGATGTGGTGGATGTTAAGACTGGCGTGCTTTATCTGCGAGACGAGGAAGATAAGGTAGCCTACGTCGCGATCGATAAGATCGCCGTGATCTATGAGTGCAAGGAGGCGCATCCGCGTCCCGGCTTTGTGGTGTGACCTGCAATTTGTCACTAAATGAAAAGGCCCGGTGTTTGCGAACACCGGGCCTTTCTCATTTGCTCAGAACTTGGTTACTTTGCCAACGGCACCGCCACCAGGGCCTCTGAGTTTAATTTTCGAAATCCTACGATGCGATTTGCCCAATAACCTTTGAAGGTTGAATAAGTGATGCCTTTGCTCGACGATGCATGGTAAAAGCCGTTTTCGTCAGCAACAATACCCATATGGCCGAGGCCGTTCATAAAGACCAGCGTGCCGAACTTGAATCTCTCATCGCCATAGACCGGCTCTGAACTCGACCACAGGCTGCGAGCGCTTGAACGCATAAAGGGCATTCCAGCCTCGGTAAACACACTCCAAACGAAACCGGAACAGTCATAGGTGTACGGGCCGCTCGTGCCGTATACGTACCGGATGCCATAACGCGACTTGATCGCCTGGTCCATACGCGACGCGGTTGCCGAACTGTAAGCCGACTTGGCAAGCATAGCCGCGGCATTTACCGGCATCGACGACCCGGTCTTGGTGACCAGCGGTTCATATGCGGCATCGGTTTTGGCTGAAGATTTGACTAGGGAAATGTCGTTGGTAAGAGTGGGGCGTGCGGAAGATATCGGCTTAACTTTTGCCGGCGGTTGCGGGATCGCTGACGGCGGCAGGTTTGTCGGTTGACTCGAGTTCGTTTTAACGACCCGGTCTCGGTCCTGCGATAATGCTGTACTTGTAAAACATACGGCCGCAAACGTTATGCAGACCGAAAGACACACAATCTTCTTGAAAAAAATCAAACTTAAAACTCCAATTATTTTGTTTACTGAAAGGAAAATCTGGGAGGTAGGTGATTTAACTCACCTATCTATAAAAACATATAACAACGGTTGAATTCCTGAAATTCACGACATCGTATACTACTTGAATTGTTACCCTTGATTTTTAGTTGAAACCAACCTTGATGCGAACAAAAGATATTATGCCTCATAAGAAATGCATATGCAAGCACTATGCAAACTTTATGGATAAACGAGAGTGGAGGCGGTATACCGGGCCGATCAGAACCGGGAGCTTTCCTATCCTCTGATAGAAAAGCTCCCCGCCGCCTTTCGCCCTACACTGCTCCGAGTTGTCCTTGTGAATAACACAAGACACTCCCAATCAAAGCGCTCTTCCAGCTAAAAGTCGAAAAGGCCCGAATAAAAATTCGAGCCTGGACAAACTAGAGATTGTTTTTTGCGATCCTAAGCGGAGAATGAGGTCCCGCAGCCACAGCCGCCGGTCGCATTGGGGTTTTCAAACGTGAACCCCGAACCCATCATATTCGTCGTATGATCGATCGTGATGCCGTTCAGATATTGTGCAGAGAACATATCGACAAAGAGCCGGATGTCTTGCTTGTCCATCACGAAATCACCGGACTTCGATTCTTCCTCAATGTTGAGGCTGTACTGAAAGCCCGAACATCCGCCCGGGACCACACGGACGCGGAGACCCGCTGTTTCCGGAAGGTCGTCCTCACTGGCAAGAAACTTTTTGATCTCGACGGCCGCGCTGTCCGTAACGATCAACTCGACTGTAGGTGCTGCTACTGCTGACATAATTTATGTGTCTCCTATTAAAAAATGGACCCAAAATCGAATCCTTACATTAAAATCAATTTTACTGAGATTTGCTTAAAATAACAAGCTCTGGTTTCATGGCCTCGATAGAGACTTGCCGGGCGACTTCCTCAGCCACCGTGTCAAAGGCAAGCGCTTGGGTCGA
>JBBQGO010000217.1:0-5006 GCA_038323125.1 Pyrinomonadales bacterium | reverse complement strand
ATAGCCACAGATTAACACAGGCATATGCCGATCCCCTGCGTCTCGCCCTGCGTCAGGTTTTAAAGGGCACGACGGCGCGCGATTACGGATCGACTCAGATCTTTCCATCCTTAGAAGATGCCGAGCCAGTCGTAATAATTCATCACCTCACCAAACCGAACGATGCGAGGTCCTACAGGGCTGCTCTGACATCCTGTGGCTTTTGCGTTACAATTTTTGGCAAGCGAGAAAAACCTATGCGAGCACAATTAAAGAAGTTTATCGAAGCGATGGACGACAATTCGATCGCCATCATTCCGGCCGCGCACGAAGCGAGGCGGAGCTATGACACCGAATTTAAGTTTCGTCAGGATTCTGATTTCTGGTACGTTACCGGGTTTCCCGAGCCGGACGCGATAGCCGTCATCGACAATAACGCCAAAAAGCCGTACACGCTCTATGTGCGGCCGCGTGATCCGGAGATGGAGACATGGTTCGGCCGACGCCAAGGTGTCGAGGGTGCTGTCAAAAATCACGGTGCCGACAAGTCTTTGTCGATCGACAAATTTGAGGGCGACCTGGGAAAACTGCTTGATGGCCGTGACACGCTCTACTATCGATTTGGCGTTGATGAAAAGCTCGACCTGCAGATAATCGCGTATCTGTCGGGCCAGCGTATTCGCCGGCTGAAGACCGCGTATCCGCCGCACACGATCATCGACCCGACAACCATCACGGGCGAGATGCGCCTGCACAAATCGGACGACGAGGTCGCCATGATGCAGACCGCGGCCGACATTGCCGGCGAGGCCCATATCCTGGCGATGAAAAAGGTTAAGCCGGGCATGAACGAGTTTCAGGTCGAGTCCTTGATGGAATCGTATATGCGTGACAAGGGTGCGAGCGGAGTTGCGTACAATTCGATCATCGGCGGCGGCGACAATGCTACGATCCTGCACTATGTTGAGAACAATATGCCGCTCAAGGACGGCGACCTGATCCTGATCGACGCCGGTGCCGAGTACCACGGGTACGCATCCGACATCACGCGGACCTTTCCGGTTAATGGTAAATATACCGCGGCACAGCGTGAGGTCTACGACGTGGTGCTCGATGTTCAACTGCAGTGCGTCGACTACACAAAGTCCGGCAATACGGTCAAGGGGCGTCAGGAATTCTCGATCGAGTTGCTCACCGAAGGTATGAAAAAGCTCGGCCTCCTCAAGGGCAAGACAAAAGATCTGATCAAGAAAAAACAGTATATGAAGTATTACATGCACGGCGTTGGCCACTACCTGGGCCTCGATGTTCACGACGCCGGGCGATACTTTACCGACCAAACCGCTAAAAACTCACGCCCCTTTGCGCCTGGCATGGTCCTCACCGTCGAGCCCGGCCTTTATATTCCGCCCGACGACAAATCGGCCCCCGCCAAATACCGCGGCATCGGCATTCGCATCGAAGACGACGTGCTGGTGACCGAAGACGGCAATCGAAACCTATCCGCCAACGTGCCGAAGGATACTGATGAGATCGAATCGTTAATGCAGCGAAAGCGTGCTTAGGGGGGCAGATGCAGTTCGAATGGAGTGAGCGGAAGAACCAGGAGAATATCCGCAAACACTTCCTTGATCTTTCGGATACTTGGCAGATGTTCCACAGTCCCATGCTGGTGGTGGCCGACAAGCGAGAAGACTACGGCGAGAACCGCTTTGTCGGGATCGGGTTTTTGCGAGATCTGATAGTGGTTGCCGTCTTTACCGAATCGGGAAGTGATATAATTCGGGTTGTCTCTCTGAGAAGAGCGGTGAAACATGAACGAGAAAAATTCATCAAATACCTCCAAAACGAATTGGGAACGACTGAGGATGATGTCCGATGAAGAGGTTGATCTGTCGGACATTCCGGCCCTCGACGACTCGTTCTTTAGCGGGGCAAAACTCCGATTGCCCGAAGGCAAGGTGCCGGTCCTCCTCAACGTCGATGAGGAACTGATCGAGTGGTATCAGAGTCAAGGGGGGAGCATTCAGGCCCTTTTGAATACGGCACTCCGCGACTATGCCGAATCGCACCGCTAAGTTATTAGTTCAGTCGATGAATATCGAAAGCATCTTCAACAACCTGCCCGCCCTGTTCGCTGCCCTGCTTGTGAGCATCCTGTTTATTCAGTCGGGCCTCGACAAGGTCTTTGACTGGAAGGGCAATATCGAGTGGCTGACCGGCCACTTTTCAAAAACCTTTCTCGCGGGCTGGGTGCCGGTAATGGTTGCCAAGTTGACCGTTCTAGAACTCGCAACAGGGGTGATGAGTGCCGCCGGCATCATATACTTTCTTGCAACCGGCTCGCTCGTCCTCATCTATTGGGCTTCGGTCGTCGGTGCCCTGACGGTCGTAGGGCTCTTCTTCGGCCAACGCCTGGCAAAAGACTACCCCGGGGCCGCCGTTCTCGTTCCCTACTTTATACTGCTGTTGATCATGATGTACCTGACCACCCCTTACTTGAAACCCTGACCCGGAGCGCGAGCGTCCCGCTTGCCCGCGGCGAATCGATTTGGATTAGCTCGCGGTTATCCGGCGTTTGCAAGCGGTACGCCCGCGCTCCAGTCAAAAAAAGAGCGGACTTGCGCCCGCTCCCTTCAAAACCTACTCCCCCTTAAAATTTCGATCATTAGTAGGTTTGAATGTTTAGGATCTGTCCAAGGATCGCTCCGAGGATGTTGCCGCCGTTTCCATACTGGGTCCGCGTGTTGTATCCATCCTGGTATCCCCTCTGGAATCCCTGCTGGAAGTAGTACTGGTACTGGCTTCGATCGACATAGGTCTGATAGCCGTGTGTTCCCTGGCTATACATCGTATTGCGCGACCAGTTGCTTCGTCGACGATTGTTCTGGTCGACCTGTCCGGCCCGGTATCCCTGCTGATAACCCGCGTTTACTGCCTGTCTGAGCAGGTCTGCACCACGCTGATTCGTATTGTAGTAACGTCCGCCGCGCATTACGCGATACCGGTTCGTATTGCTATAAACATTGCCATAACCGTTGTTGCCCGGATAAGGTCGTCGATTCTGGTTGATCTGCTGCCTGCGGAGCTGCTCGGCCCGCATTTGCGCCTCGTAAGCCTTCTGCTGGGCCTTCGCGGCCTTTTTCTGCTGCTTAATAATCTGTTTCTGGTTGCGGTTATAACCGCGATTCTGAGCACTGGCCTCGATCGTTGTTCCTACTAAGGCAACCAAACCGAGAGCCGACATAGCTGCGATTTTTTTCAAATTAATTGATCTCATTTTATTTCTCCTTATGTATGCGTATCCCGCTTTTCGTTACCTTTCTCCGTTACCCTCTATGGGCCCCGGAAAGTGTAAAGTTTTGTAAACGATTGATAGCTAAGCACTTATCAAACCGTCGCAATAGTAATTGCAAAGAGCGTGCCACAAGCCGAAGACCTTTTGTTTATCGACATTTAGAGCAAGATACCAAGTTTGGCTCAACGCACATCCGTACGGGAACGTGTGTTATTTACGCTAATGGTTCGCCAACCGCCGTGGGTGTGAAATACATTACTCCCGACGCAGTCTATTTCGCATCACGGCCTTTTTCGTTACTGTTTTGGATGAGTTTCTTCGCGAAAATGTATTGCTTATTCGGTAAGTTCTTGAAATTGCTCGCGAAGAAACCCGGATCCTTCGCGAAGAAGTTGACCTTGTTCGTTAAAAGGTCGATCAGGTAACGATGAAGTTGGGATCCTTCGGGAAAGATGCGAACCCTGTCGCGAAGGTATGGAGATCTTTCGCGGACAATATGAACAACGTACCGATTGGAATGTCCCGGTTCGCGAAGGAGTTCAAATTCTTCGCGAAGAAAATCGTATCTTTCACGAACACTACATCCAGCCTCGCAGATCTTATATTAAAAATAAATAAGATGAACTGACGAAGTCGACACACGAAAGCACAAAAAAACCTCGCGTACGTCAACTATCTCCTACAGGAGGGTTCATCGATTATTTTGGGTTGGTCCCGAAGCGGGTCATGGTCATCGACCAGGACCCGCTTCGGGGTGGTGAACTGCTGCGAACGCTTGATCGGAAATTGCCGCGACCTCGCACGCAATGACGATTGAAAAGCGGGCAGGCTAAGGTCTCGGCCTGGCTCCATCGGGCCGTGCGGCCGGGGCCGGTGCCATTTGGGGAGCATCGTCCATAGCGGCCGGAGCTGTCATCACCATCTTATTGGCGGCCGGGATCTCGCTGCTATGATGTGCGACGATCTGCCACTTGCCGCCCCGATTCATCCAGACGTGGGTGCTGCGGTATTGGTATTCGCGCTCGCCTTTGACCGATCCGCGATGGGTCATAAGGGCCGTATCGCCGAAGATCCTCACAGTATACTGGTCAGCCATGTCGGTGTCCTTTGAGGCTTTAACCTCAGCGATATATTGTGCTTTGTTCTGCATCGTCCCATCGGGAAGGGTTGACCAGAAATCGTCGGCGATAACCATCGAGATCGCCTTCGAGTCGCCACGCAGTTCGGCGGCCGTCCAGTCCTTGTCCATCTGGATCAACTGGGCCTCAAGTTTGGCGTTTCTAGCCTGGCCGAGGGCAAATCCGCTGGTGATCAAAAGTAAAAGAATAACGAAAGAAAATCGTTTCATAGGTGTATCTCCTTGCTGGGTTATAAGTTGCAGACCTAACTATGCACTTGAACCGACAAATTTTCAAGTGTTTGTGCGGATACCGCGTGAATCGCGGGCAAATACGGCGGGAAGTTTAAAAAGAGTTAGGAGCGGCTTGGAGACCGCTCCTTTGATGATGTGCATTTCCTGACGCGCGTAATTTAGATTAAACCGGGTCAGCGCGTTAGCCGACCAATATCAAACTTGGCGGTATAGGACTTGGGGCTAGGCTTGCGGTCCGTCTTTGGTTCCGGCGATAGTGTGTCGATCCTGATCGCCCACCCGTCGAGAATGTCGCCCTTAGGACCGATCGTAGTATTAAATTCACAGATTTTCGTTTGTCCGCCCGAGCTGATCTTT
>JBBQGO010000216.1:0-5012 GCA_038323125.1 Pyrinomonadales bacterium | reverse complement strand
TACGTTCAGTACGGTCGCCATCTGGTCGGCAACCTGTACGTTTGCTGTTCCGATAAGTGTTCCCGTTCCGGGGAAGCCTGTCGGGAAAGCCGTTCCGTTTACAGCATAGAGTCGCACCACGATAGGCTGGGTCGTTCCCGTACCTGCCGCATTGGCGTTCTCTATACCAACATCAACTGAGGTGATGTTATATGTATCGGCTGGACCAATGCCAAATGCAGAGGTGTTAAACGCACGCCAGTAACTGTTATCGGCGTGAAGGCCACCAGAACTACATGCGACCGATCCAGGCGTTATTGTCTGGCTGGCCGACTGCGTGATCCGAGTAGCACAATTGCCGGGTGTCGGCGTAGCCGTAGCCGTTCCGGTTGGTGTCGGCGTAGCCGTTGGTGTCGCCGTCGGAGTTGCGGTCGGGGTCGCCGTAGGTGTTGCCGTACCGCTCGGTGTCGCCGTCGGTGTCGGTGTTGGTCCCGAACAATTTGCAAGCCTGATAGCGATCGTATCGATACGCCAACCCACGTCACCCACGAACAGGTCGGTACCTATACGGAATCGAAGCGTGATCACCTGGCCAACGACATTTGGGCCAAGGTTGATGACCGTATCGATATAACCACCAGAGTTGCCCGACCATGCCATACGGCCCGCAAGCGGGTTATCAGCATTGTTGGGCGGCGGCTCATTATAGATCGTTCCGGTGTAACCGCCGCTTATAAAGCTGCCGCCAACCGCAGGATTGATAATATCAGTGAAGGCACCGCCATTGATGTTGGGCGACGAGATCTCGAGCACTGCTCCATCCCAGAATGCATCAGCGTCGGCTTCCGTATCGAAGCTGTTGCGGAAACTTAAGATCGAAGCAGCGGGGATCATGATACCCGGCGAATCGAGACGTTTGTCGCTCACAACTGGAGCGTCATCCACAAATGCGTTATTCGGTGCCGTGTCCGAGCCGACAGTTGAAGTTGTCCACAGCGGAGCCGGTCCTGCTGCGTTTGTTGCAACCCAGCCGGCTGGCAGTGCGGGAGCCGTTACACCGTCGAAGTTTTCGGTGAAGTACGCTGGACAAGGTGTCGGTGTCGGCGTCATGGTCGGAGTCGCACTCGGAGTCGCCGTCGGGGTTGGGGTCGGGGTTCCGCCCGCTCCCATTGTGATAGTAAAGTTCGTATTCGAGATGTCGAAGAAGATGTTGCCCACGGCTTCAACCTTCATACGCGCGGTCGTCGTTGGCAGATTGGGCACTGCAATTGCCTCGCTGCCGTCGTTTGCTGTTTCTCCGATGATGTGCGGGAATGTCTGGCCGCCATCGATCGATAACAATATCCTGACCAGGGCCGCGTTGACCGGGACCGCAGTGGTGTTCGCGACGTCCCATGTGACCGTCTCGGTAGTGTTTCCTACCCATGAAACATTTGTGTTCGGCGAAGTTACAACAAAAGGCCCACTCGCGGCATCGACTGCGACTTGCGACAGAGCGGTATTGATCCCGCCCCCTATCGCCCTGTTATCGCGGGCAACTACCTGGAAATTCATTGTCCGGGTGATCGCCGGCAGAAGTTCGCCGGTCAGAAATCCGCCGGTCGTTGCGGGCGGCACGTTGGCGTTGTTCAAAATATGTGTTAAGCGGGGGAAAGTTCTCGTGCCGCTTGTCGTAGGCAGGAACGGACGGAAGATCGGTCGGGCCGTGCCGTCAGCATCCGTATTCGGTACTGCGGTCGTCCCTGTGGCTCCACCCGTATCATATTGCTGCCAATCGTAAGTAATGCTGTCGCCATTGGCATCAGAGGCAACGGCCGTCAAGGCGAATGGTGTCATTTTCGGAATATTAAAACTGCCAGGCCCGACTACGACTGGAGGAGTGTTGCCTGTGGCGGTCGTCGACGCACAGCCGTTGCCGGCTCCGGACTGGCTGAATCCCACGATCGCTTCCAGGCTCCTTACATGAAAAGTGTCGATACTGTTGTTTGCCAAATTCTGGTTTCCGCAGATGCCAGCATACGCCATGATCGTGATGCCGCTGCCAGGTTCATATGAGTTGGTCGCACTGCGGTTCCCGCCTGAGCAGTTGCTGCTCGCACCGTTAAAAGTGTGGTTGGCACCCCACTGGTGACCCAGTTCGTGAGCAACAAAGTCGATCGCGAACGGATCGCCGAGAGGACTGGGCAAACCGGTAACTCCGCGGGCCTTGCTGGCTCCGCACGGGCTGTTCAATTGAGCGACCCCGCCGCCCCCCGTACTAAAGACATGGCCGATGTCGTAATTGGCAGAACCGATAACACTGTCGATGGTGGTCTGGTTCTGATTCAGCATGGTGCTGCCGTTGTTATTGGTGTATGGATCGTTGGCCGAGGTACATGCCGTCGAACCACCCGGAACGGGGCAGGTCATGTTGTCGCCCGCAAATGCGATGAGGTTATTATTCGCGATCATCACCATGCGAATCGCCACGTCCCGTTCATAAACACCATTAACGCGGTTCATGACGACGAGCTGGGCTGCAAGGCAGCCTGCCATGGTGTTACTGCCAACCGCAGCGCAATACTCGTTTGTTGCAGCGAGGGCGAGTCTGTACGATCTGAGCTGTGTTCCGGAGATCACCTCAGGAGCAAACGAATCTCTCAAAAAGTTAAGGTTGTCTGGGTCCAACGGCTTCAAGATGGAATTGAAGCCTCCGCCCTCGAAACCGGTAACTTCGCACTTAAAGTCAGCCATCGAGGGCCTGTCGTTCTTATAGTAACTGATGTAATGGTCCGTATCGTCAACGGACACGGGGTCGACGATAACAGTCCGATTCGCCGAGAGGATCATCGAATGAAATCCATTCGGAAGGAAATCGAAGCGTACCGATGCGGTTGGATCATCGATCCCTTGCCCGAGATAGGTGGCTCCGAGTTCCGGAAAGTTTGAAAGCAATCCCGGCTCTACGATTAGAGAATGAACTATCCGGAAACGGCTAAATGAACCATCGGGCATCGGCAGCGAGAGGACTACCTCACGACCGCCGGTGAACTCCTCCGAAGCCTGGCTCAAGACCGCCTGAAGGGCGGGCTTATTAAGACGGAACGCCTCATATGAGTGCGGTAATCTAGGACCGTCGATCCCAGGCTGACGGAGTTGGGACTTATCGATCAGATCCCAAACCCCCTCTTGTGATTTTGTATTCGCGAGGACCACAACCGTCGATCCAAGCAGCGCAATCAGAAGAAACGCAATTCTGTGTTTCCAGTTAGTATTCATAACAGACTCCTTTTTAGCTTTCATTTCCTAAGACTCTTGATCTGGTGTTCTGAATTCTCGGCTCTCTCAACGTTACAGCCCGACGCAGAGGTCGAGAATTCCGTAAGAACAACGATGGGTGTATGAGTAAGAATTACGAGCCTTATAATATAGAAAAAGTATCTAGAAGTCTACAATCAATCGCGTCTGAAGGGCGATTTTCTATTTTTTTCTGCAATGCTAGACTGAACAACAATTATGTCAGACCTTCAGTCGTCCTCCGAAAATCTTGAAATGTCTAAACCCGCGTACCCGGTTTTAGAGGAGACAGAGGTTCTTGGCTTTGCGGAAAGGCTTGGGTTTAGGCTTGCTCATCGAATGAATCAAGGCGCATGGAAGCGGTTCATGACCTTTTGCCAACGGCATATCGGATCGCTTTGGATATACCTCGCAACGTACAATTTAATGACTGTTTTCGGGATCGAAAATATAGAGAAAACGTCAGTTGAGAAGCCCGTCGTACTCATAGCGAATCACCGGTCCTTTTTTGACATGTATACAGTTTCGAGTGTCATCCTGCGGCGAACCCGACGCCCGGTGACTTTATTTTTTCCGGTTCGAGCAAAGTTTTTTTACGATAACCCGCTCGGGTGGCTAGTCAATTTTGTAATGGGTTGGTTCTCGATGTACCCTCCCTTTTTTCGAGAAGCCGGGATTGCAAAGAAACGCGAATTTGACAAATATTCGATGCGCCGTTTGATCCAATTATGTTCTCACGGTCATGGGCATGTCATCGGATTTCACCCGGAGGGCAAGCGCAATGTTACGGGCGGCCCATATGAAATGCTGCCGGCGCAGCCAGGCATAGGGAAAGTGATCTATCTTGCACGCCCGCAAGTTGTTCCGGTATTTATAGCCGGATTAGGGAACGACCTTTCGCGGCAGATCATCGGCAATTGGACCGGGGGCCCCAAGATCCGTATCTGGTTTGGCTCGCCGATCGATCTCGAGCAATATTTCGACAAAGGTGACCGTATCAGGACCCATAAAGAAATTGCGGATTTTGTAATGGCTAAGGTGAGTGAACTAGGAGAGATGGACAGGCTGAGATTCGAACAATAATAGGGATTCGTTCGGACGCCCGACAGAAATCGTTACTGAACAGGTGTCGTTGTAGGATCGGTGCCGGCAGTCTGGGCGTTTTGTTCGGCTTCGAGTTTCAGGTCTTCGGCAGACTTCCAACCTGCCCTTTTCAGAAGTTCAAGTGCAAAGCGAATCGGTACAGCCATGTTCGCAGCGGTATTTTCCGTAAAGACCCCGAAATTGACTCCTATCACCCGGCCGGCCTGACCAAAAAGCGGGGCACCGGAACCGCCCTCCGCAGTCTTCGCGTCATGAACAATGCGGCGGGCATCGAGATCTGTTATGGCTCCCTGCGTCGTGAGCGGAACGATCTTCTGCGATTGGGCCAGGAAGTTAATGAGGTTTTGGCGGGAATTGCCAAATCGCTGATTTATCGATTTTGCCTCGTCATCATCGACCATAGCAAGCAACCGGTCCGGGCCGCTTGGGTAACCCATGCTGACGACGGTCTTGCCAACCGCTGCAGATTCAGTATCCAGGTCCAGCGGAATGGTTGGAATCTCGGAAGGCAGCATTGAAGGATCGACGGTACCAATAGCAATGTCCTCGCGGTTTCCAAGTTGGCGGATTTTCAGCGGGATCGGCTGGCCGAAATTAGGAAAATAGATGACAAGACGCTTTACACGGGCTCGGCCCTTCGCGTTAGACATCAT
>JBBQGO010000215.1:0-5026 GCA_038323125.1 Pyrinomonadales bacterium | reverse complement strand
GAAGGCCGCCGCCTTTTCCTAAAACTAATTAAGAACAAATATCAGTTAATACATAGTAGTAGTAATAGTGCCTGTGCATATGTGAAAAACCGCCCTAAAGCCTTATAACTACTGCCATTTTCCTTCCACAGGATGGTGTGGAAAATCTGTGGAAAACAACAACACCCTGAGGATAAAGGTCTCAACCGCGAGTTTTCCACCGTCGTCCACAGCTCCCGAGAAGAGATAGCTGGGGAAAAGTGGAAAATTACCATTCAAATAACAGATAACAAACATCTTACGCGTAAATTTCAGGCCGGCCGGTTGTGGAAAAGCTTCGCATCTCGCAAGCGTTAAAATCCTTTTAATTAATTGCAAAGATTATCTATAAGGTCTTTTATCTCGTTGTGGAAATTTCTATCGTCTTTTGCCAATTTATCGATCTTTTCGACCGAGTGCATTACGGTCGTGTGATGCTTGCCGCCGAACTCTCGGCCGATCTCCGGAAAGCTGTGCCTGGTCAACCGTTTACACAAATACATCGCCACCTGACGAGGCACCGCGATCGCCCTCGAATTACTTTTCGCTTTCATTTCCTCGACCGAAAGACTGTAGTGCGCGGCGACCGCACGAGCGATCCGATCGATCGTCAACCCGGCGGGGCGTTCGGCGTCGAGGATGTTCTTCATCGCTTCCTGAGCCAGAGCTTTTGTGATCGGGACGCCCTTCATCGACGAGATGGCGACAAGGCGTACCAGCGAACCTTCGAGTTCGCGGACGTTGGTCTGGACCTTGCCTGCTATGTAGATGGCGATGTCGTCATCCAGATGAATGCCGTCCATGTCAGCCTTTCGTTTGAGTATAGCTACCTTTGTTTCGAGGTCCGGCGGAGCAAGGTCGGCGATCAATCCCCACTCAAAACGAGAGTGTAGCCGCTCCTCCATGGTCGGGATCTCACGCGGCGGACAATCACTGGAAACGACGATCTGCTTTTGTCCGTTATGCAGAGTGTTGAATGTGTGAAAAAACTCTTCCTGAGTTCGTTCCTTGCCGGCCATGAACTGTATATCATCCATCAGGAGGACGTCGATCGATCTGTACTTATCTCTAAACGCCGGCGTCTTGTTAAATCGGATCGCGTTGATGAGTTCATTCATAAACCTCTCTGAGGTTATATAAGCGACGCGCAGGCTGCTGTTATGCTCGCGGATATAATGGCCGATCGCGTGCATCAGATGGGTCTTGCCCAGTCCGACACCTCCATAGATAAAGAGCGGGTTGTAGGTAGTGCCCGGCGATTCGGCCGTGCCCTTGGCTGCGGCGTGTGCAAACTGATTAAATGAGCCGACAACATATTTTTCGAACGTGTATTTTGGGTTAAGGAAATCTTCGACCGGTTCGATCTCAATAAAATGGGCGGAACCCGAAGTCGAGCGTATCGCTGCAGGCCCGGCCATCGGGGAAAAAACCAGGTCGTTATCAACCGGTTCCTCAAACTGCAGGTCGACCGCTTCGTCCAGATCGATCTCCCACTCGAACGTGTGGTCTAACAGATCGAGTTCGATCAGGATCTGGTCAAGCATGCCGCCATAATACATACACACCCAGTCTTTGGTGACCGATCCGGCACGCACGGTCAAAACCATGCGTTCCGTATCCAGGCCGACGAAGCTGATCGGGTGAAACCACGTGTTAAATACGTCCGTGTTGAGGCGGGATTTAACAAGTCTGAGGACATCGTTCCATGCCGTGGATTTTTGTGAAACTGCTTTCAAAATATTCTCTCGAAAAGGCGCTTAAGGAGGGAAGGTCCTTATGCAGATTTTTTGCTCTGACTGTTTCCGATAGCTCCGACAGATCGGATCGTCCGATTTACTCGAAAGTCGTTTTGTCTTGGTGCTTTGCGGCCGAGCGTGATGACCGATATGTTACAGCTTATTCACACCTTTTCCACAGGCGTGCGGCAGAAATGCATAAAACCTAATGTATAGGATTAAGCCGTTTAATATCAATAGGTTACAGCAACATAGTACTCGGAAACGGGTAGTAGACTAACACGAAAAAAATGCCATTGCAAACAGAAATCCACAGCTTTTTTTCGGCCGCGTTTACATAAATTTAACTTCCATTCTGACAACAATTCGGCTGATTTTTTGAATGTGTTAGACTAACAAAAACAATCCGAGCAGGGTAAAAATTCCATCGAAAATCGCGAAAAAATGCAAATTTTTTTTCATAAGGAGCATGAAAATTCCAAGCATCTTTTTCACGAGATCGAAGGGGCGTGTAAAGGGCTGATCTACCTAAGCGAAACCGACGCTCCGGTGAAAGCATTTGCTTGTATGAAGCCCGTCCCGGATCGGGAGAATTTTTTGCAGCAGTTGGGCGTCGCCGAGGATCAGAGCGTCGAAGAATCTTCCTTTGCGGATCTTTTCGCTCGCCTGACTTCGATCAGGGAATGGTACGGCGATGCGGAAACGGAAAGGGCAAAGAAATTCCTCGAGCTGCAAAAGCTGCTCGAGGAAAATCTTAGCGACTTAAAGGTGTTTAGGGTTGGTTCAATTCGGCTGGAGATATTTGTCATGGGAGTCGACAAACAAGGATGTCTAATGGGAGTCCGGACCACTGCCGTTGAAACGTAGGGACTCTTATTTAGGCGAAACTCTGCTTGCACCGCTACTTTTTTCTTTCACGTTCCCAGGCTCGCCGGCATATTGGATATTGCTCGCACCCGAGGCGTCTGCGATAAGGTCTCCCGAGACATTAACGCTCGCATGGCTCGCCCCGCTGGCGGTAACTGACGCCGTTTGGGCCGCTAGACCGTCGGCATCCACCTTCGTGGCTCCGCTGATATCAATGGCAAGCTCGGACGTCTCGCCCGACAGAGTGATCTTTGACGCCCCGCTCGAATCCACGATTAGTCCGCTGTTATTGAGATCCGTCAAGGTAAGTTTTGCGGCTCCGGATACGTCAAGTCGCTCGATGTCAGGGGCGGAAATGCGAATACGGATCGCACTAGTAGGCTTCAGGCGCTGTTCGGTTTCGATTCGGAGCGTTCCGTCAACCACCCTTGTGGTGATCAGGGGCAGCAAGTTGTCATCTGCCTCAACCTCAACGCCGAATTCCTGTTGGGCTGTGATCTCAACATGGAACACGCCGCCTACATCGATCGATCTAAAACCTTTAAGATCTCGAACGTCCGAGGCAATTTCGCCAGATCCATGGACTCCATCGAATTTGAAAGAAAAATCGAAGATGCGCGATGACGAGCCTCCGAGAGAGAATAGGCTCGAAACGATCACGCCCAAACATAATGCCGCGATAAAGATAATAATTCCTAATTTTTTCATATAACCCCTCCAAAGGCTCGTTAACTGTAAATGGCAAACGTGAACTATCTGCCAAAAGTTCGGTATTTTTATCTGAGCGACCCACGCAAGCAAAGAACTTCTCGGGATAAATGAAAAAAGGGCGGTCCAAAATGAACCACCCTTTCAGTCCGATAATGCCGAACCTACTTTGTTTTAGTAGATTCGGTGGCGGACGGCTTCGCGGCCTTCGCGGCATCATTGGCGCCCGCCTTTTTCACCGGGTCGGCCGGGGAGCCCGTCGGCGACGCGCTTGCCGAGGGTGATGGACTTGCCGTTGCCGTGGGGGCCGGCGTTGGCGGCGGCTTGGGAACTTCGGATTTAGGTTCACACGCCCCCAAAACGGCGATGCTCATCGCCATAGTTGTCGATAAAATTATTGATCTTCTCATTGTATTTCTCCTGATTTAGCCTCATGGGCTGGTTTCAAACGCGGATCAGTTGATGAACCGCAAGCGGACATACACAGCCGGAATGAATAGAGCGGGTTCTTTCACGGTCTATAGCACCACCCACAACTTTCAACACTGCGCGGGTAGAACGCAGTCGTAAAGAAAACTTGCATGATAATCAAAAGAGTTTTTTGGGCGAGTTGAGAGGGTCTAGTTGGCGTAGAAGTAAAACTGGACGGACTGGGCGACCCCAATGACAAAACCGAACAAAGCTCCGAAAAGCTCGATAGTTCGCAGGTGCTCCTTTGCGACCGACATTACCAGCGACTCAAGTTTCTCGGCGGGATAGGTTTTTATCTTTTCACGAACCACACCCCCGACGTCAAACTCTGCGATGGCCTCTGGCAGCTTGGCCGAGGTTGCGGCGACGATGGCTTCGGTCAGAGCGGAACTCGCTTCGCGCAGTTTTGCCTCCGGAACATGATCGCCGAGTTTGCCTATCGGCCGCGACAGCAGCCGGTCGATCTGGCCTGCGAGCATCTCGTTGATCATGTTAGAGGTGTCATCGCGGGCGAGGATCTCGATCATGCCTCGTGACAACATTGACTTTAGCTTCTGCTCGGAATCGGAATGTAGCAACTGCAGGATGGCGTCCATGCTGTGCGGGCGAAACTTCTCCAGTGTTTCGATGACATATGAGGTTATACCCGCCGCGGTCTCGTCACTATGCAAAAGAGACATAACGGATCTGGTAATCTGCTCCTTTAGCCTTTCCAGTTGTTCCGGGGCGACCGTTCCGAGAACAACGGGTAGTGGCCGATCCAGAGCGTTGTCTATGCTTGAACCGATGAAAGCACGGGCTTCCTCAGCAAAAAACTCACCTCGCAGCGTCTCTTCTATTCGTTTTGGAAGGCTTTCATTAACGAGGGTATCGACCTCACCAAGGAGGTTCTCACGTGATACGAAGATCTTTTTAAAGAATGGAAGATTCTCGTAATAATCGTGCACCTCATGTTTGATCAAAGCCCCGATCTGGTTACGGGTCTTTTCGGCAGAGGCGAGTTCCGCGAGCTGGTGGATCACGGGGTCTATCTGTTCATTCGCTTTTTCCTTTAACAGGGCAATGGCATCAGCGGTGAACATATCGCCAAGTGGTGTTTCAGAACTGATGAGGTCACCGAGCCGCCGGCTGATAAAATCACGGATCGTCGCCTCGAACGATCTTGCCCTCACCGCCACGCGTACCCGCTCGTCGAGAAACGCAGCGATACTGACGAATGTCTCGTC
>JBBQGO010000214.1:0-5041 GCA_038323125.1 Pyrinomonadales bacterium | reverse complement strand
CCCTATGCCGTTGTACTTTTTGACGAGATCGAAAAGGCTCATCCGGACGTATTCAACATTCTGCTGCAGGTATTCGAGGACGGCGTTTTGACCGACGCGCAGGGAACTGCGGTCGATTGTAAGAATGCAATTTTTATCTTGACCTCGAATATCGGCGCGAGATCGATCCAGAAACGCGGGAATCTCGGCTTTCAGTCCGGCGGCGATGTGTCGCGTGAAAAGCTGGAAGAGCAGGTGATGTCGCAGGTCCGCCAGACATTTGCACCGGAGTTCATCAATCGGCTCGACGAAATCATAATCTTTGACGAGCTTAATGACGATGACCTGGCGGCGATCGTAGATCTGCAGATGGCAAAGCTGAATGAAGTGCTAACGGCGCGCCAGCTGACGCTGAGCCTGAGCGATGATGCCCGTAAATGGCTGATAGACAAGACTTTGGGTGACCGTAGCTACGGTGCCCGCCCACTTAAACGGGCCTTGCAGAAGTATGTCGAAGACGAACTTTCTGAAGCTCTCATACAGGGCGAGATCGGCGAGATGAGCGATATTGAGATCTACCGCGATGGCGATAAGCTCAAGTTCCGCGATACTCTTCCGCTCGATTTTCCAAAGGAGCTGATACAACACGGTTGAGCGGAGACCGGTTCAGCGATGTTTTCAGTGCGAGAATGGCCTACCGGGTCGCTCGCACTTTTCGCTTTTGGGCTGTTTGCCTGTATAATTCGAAGGTTTGTCGGACCAAAGTACGCAGGGCAACCTGAATATGATTCATAGAATCATAACTCACGTTAAAATTCCGACATTGAAAAGCCGCCCCCTTTTCGTTAATCTTACGTTTTATTTTTTGGGAAGGCGGCTTTTAGGGCATTCGGGCCGAGAACGTAGCAATTATTCTAGGAATCTTTTTGTATGCATAAAATCAGCGCATTCGGACTCGTAGTTTTGAGTCTCGCCGTAATGGCAACCTCACATTTTGCCGCCACGGAGATAACATCGGATGCGAAACCCGCCGCTAAGGCGATCGCCGCACAGCAGATCGTTGAGTCCGTTGATATTCAGGGCAACCGTCGGCTTCGTGACGAGGACCTGATCTACTATATCCGGACGCGACCGGGCGACACATATGATCCGGCTGCACTCGAACGCGATCTTCGGGAGCTGCTTTCGTTGAATTTCTTTGATAAGTCGGCTACTCGCGTGCTCACAACAGATGGTGTCCGCGGCGGTGTGAATGTGATCTTCGAGGTTCGCGAATGGCCGATCATCCGCGATCTTCAGTTCGTCGGCAATAAAGCACTTCCGGAATCGGATATATTAAAGGCATTTCGAGAGGAGAATGCGGGAATCGCAAAAGAACGCATTTATGACCCGGTGAAGGGTCGTGGAGCGATCCGAATCCTTCGCGAACTTCTGGCAAGTAAAGGTTATCCAAATTCAACGATCGTTATTAAGGAAGAAGAGGTTTCGGCAACCTCTATTGCTTTGACTTTTGAGATCGAGCAGGGCAACCGCTCGCGCATTGTCGATATTGACTTCGAAGGCAATGAAAACTTCAGTGACAAAGAACTTCGCAATGCGCTTCTGCTGGTAAAGGAAACCGGCCTGATCTCACGATTTAAGGGTGCCGACATCCTTGACATGCGGAAGCTTCAATATGACCTTCAGAGAAATGTACAGTCGTACATGTTCTCAAAAGGCTATTTTCAGGCTCGTTTAGGCGAACCCCAGGTGATCGGGCTCGGTGTAAAGCGAACAAGCTTCCTACCGCTCATCACTCTGCCGATCCCGCTGATCTCGTCGACCGATGATACGCTGCGGATCGTTGTGCCCGTGACAGAAGGCAGAGTGTTTCGCGTCGGGGAATTAAAGGTCGAGGGAAACTCGATCTTCTCGGAGCAGCAACTTCTGAGCGCAATCGGCCTTAGGCCGGGCGAGGTCGCTGACGGTAAGCGGCTACAGGACGCGGTCTACGAAGATCTAAAGAAAGTTTACGGCAATCAGGGGTTTGTAAACTATTCAGCAGAGTTTCAACCCGAATTTCGCGACAGCCCGACTAATCCGGATGAAGGTATTGTGGATATCACCATCCGTATTGAAGAAGGCAAACAGTTTTCGCTCCGACGGCTCGAATTCACGGGCAATACCTTTACCCGTGACCGTGTCATGCGTCGTGAGTTTCTATTGAACGAAGGCGACATCTACAATCAGCAATTTTTGGATATTTCGATCGCCCGGTTGAACCAAACGCAATATTTCGACCCGATCGACAAAGACCAGGATGTAGAGACGCGAACAGACGAAGAGCAGGGTGACGTTGATCTTATAGTAAAGATCAAGGAAAAAGGCCGCCAGCAGATCTCGTTCAACGGCGGCATTTCGGGTATCGGCGGTTCATTCTTTGGCCTCGAATATTCGACGAACAACCTCGCGGGCCGTGGAGAGATCTTGTCCTTCGCTGTCGGTGCCGGAAATCGGCAGCAGACTCTTCAGTTCACGTATCAGGAACCATATTTCCGCAATCGGCCAATATCAGTGGGATTTTCGGTGTTCGCATCGCGGTATAAGTTCTTTGGCGAAGGAACCTTCCTGACCCAGAATCAACAGCTTTTGAACGAATTATTTAATCCTCAGGCCCAGATCCTAACGGACGAAAGTAACCTGTTTACGCAGAGTACGTATGGGGTGACCCTATTTGCTACAGCCCCGCTTTCGGAACTCTTTTTTCGTAAGCGGCCATTCACTCAAGTCTCGCGGCTTGGGCTGACGTATCAGTTCTCTACGACCTCGATCGAAGATCCGCCAATCAATGAACTCGAAGATCCGGCTTCCCGTATTCCGGTCATCTATCGTCAGCCTGGCATCATTACCAGCCGCGTCACAGGCTCATTCGTCTACGATACGCGTCAGCCGGCTCCGAACGGCATCGACACGCTTAGGGGTTCTCAGCTAAGCGTGACCGTCGGCCTCGCCGGGCTTGGCGGTGACGTAAGGTCTTATCAGCCAAATGTCAGTTATTCCCGATACACTCCGGTCCGCCGGAAGCGGTCAGGGAACCCAGAAGTTTTTGCGTTTCGTATTCAGGCAGGTACCATTGGAACTTTTGCTCAAACAGAAAAGATCCGCAATGCAAATTCGCTGGCGTTCATCGGCGGTGTTCCGGTCTACGAGCGCTATTATCTGGGAAGTGAAAATGACATTCGCGGGTATGACGCGCGTTCAATTGGTCCGGTTGCTCCATTCGACACCTATGTGACGACCCGAAATGTTTCGGTCGCTACGAATGCAACGGGTACGCCGATACCGATAACCGGTTTTCCGACGGGATCGCAGATTCCCGCCCAGATAGCAGCCCTCGGTTTGCTCACCGGGCCTGACGGGGCGAATCCCGCATTGTTTTCGCAAAACTACAGGTTCATTGGCGGTGACACACAGTTGCTCGGTAATTTCGAATATCGTATCCCCTTGTTCGGTCCTGCCACCCTGGCGGCATTCGCCGATATCGGAAGCGTCTTCAATCTTCGAGATACGGGAACTCAGCGGATCGATAGCGAATTCCTGGGCGACGATGTATTTCTCGGAGGGGGACGAATCACCGCTCTGGGCCTGAGAAACACTCCGGTCCTCGAGAGCAGTTTCGGCAGCATTCTGTATTATCGTGGCCGCGTGATGACTAAGACCGATTTCGTTACGGAGTTTTGCCGCGGCAACCGCTTCGGATGCCCAACGGCACTTTCACCTGAGGTTCAGCAATTCTATCTGCGCGGCGAAGCCCAGCAGAATTCTCTGCTTCGGGTTGACGATAGTGCTTTTAGCAAGATCGGCGACTTTAAAGCATCGGTCGGCCTGGAACTTCGGGTTCAAGTGCCGATTGTCAACGTACCTTTTCGGCTGATCTACTTCTACAATCCGAACGGAAATTTTGGTTTCACGCAAGAACTTCCCGGCATATTCTTGCCGGGTAAACGAAGCGGTTTCAAGTTTACCGTCGGCCGAACGTTCTAGAAGAAGTAACGGGCCAAAAAATTGACAATTGGCGGGCCTTCACATAAGATTGTCGTTCTTCCGGGCTTTATTTTTCTTTCAGGCAACATATTAAGCGGTTTTAGTTTCAAAGTAGGTTACAGACGATACAATAGCGTTACTCAGGCAATTTTAAGGAGTTTCACAGATAATGAAGAGATTTAGTTTTATAGCCTTCGGGCTCTTTTTGGCAGCGATATTTACGGTTTCTGCTTCGGCTCAAACCGCGACGGCCGGGAAGATGGTTTGGATAGATACGCAAGCCTTTGCGGATGAAAAAGAAGGCATCACCCGCTTTGTCAACGCATTTAAGGCGATCGGCGCAGAAGTTCGGCCCAAAGAACAGGAATTGGTTAACATTCAAAACAAGGTCGCCGCTCTTGCCGAGGAACTTCGAAAAATGCAAGCAAATCCTGCAGTTCCGATTGACAGGAATGCAGCTCAATCAAAACAGGATGAGGGCCAACGCCTGCAGCGTGAGTTTGAGTTCAAGAAAAAGGAATACGACGCCTTTGTCGAGAAGCGGACCGGCGAAGTGATCGGCCCGATCAATCAGGACATTGGTCGTGCGATCAGCGACTTCGCAAAGCAGAAGGGCTACGCGGCAGTAATGGACATCGATAAGCTTGTTCAAGCCGGAGCGATCCTTTATCTTGAGCCGTCAGCAGACGTGACGAAGGAGTTCATCACGTTTTACAATGCACGTCCGGCAGGCTCGGCTACAGCCTCTGCCCCTCGTTAGTTTTTGATTAACTTCGGTTTCTAGTATAGTCAGTTATCGGCGATGCCACGCGTATCGCCGATGCTGACTTTTTACTTTTGCGGCTCTCTAATGACTATTTACGATTCGCTGGCGATCCAGCAGATTTTGCCTCATCGCTACCCCTTTCTGCTTGTCGACAAGATCGTCGAACTAGAACCGCGCGTTCGTATCCTGGGCGTTAAGCAAGTTACAGTAAATGAGCATTTTTTCGCCGGGCATTTCCCGCAGGCTCCGGTGATGCCGGGCGTACTGCAGATC
>JBBQGO010000213.1:0-5053 GCA_038323125.1 Pyrinomonadales bacterium | reverse complement strand
GTGCCACGATTCGCGAGTTTGCCGAGAAACTGGGCATCACGCCGCGTGACATCGTACAGCTTTTGATCAAACGCGGTATATTTGCCACGCTGAATCAGCCGATCGGTGAAAACATGGCGGCCGAAATGGGACGTGATTTCGGATTCAACGTGACGTTCGTGCCATTTGAAGAAATGGTGATCGAACAGGAATTCGAGGAACTGATCGCCGCTGACGCGGACGACGCTGAATTGCCCCGTGCACCGGTCATCACGGTCATGGGACACGTCGATCACGGTAAAACTTCGCTGCTCGACGCGATCCGTTCGGCCAATGTGGCCGAGGGTGAAGCAGGCGGCATTACACAGCATATCGGTGCCTACAGTGTTATGGTGCCAAACCCCGATCAGCCCGAAGAACAGCGGCGTGTCGTATTCCTCGACACACCCGGCCACGAAGCGTTCACGATGATGCGTGCACGCGGAGCCAAGGCTACTGACATTGTTGTTCTGGTCGTCGCTGCGGATGACGGCGTGATGCCACAGACGATCGAAGCGGTCGAGCACTCAAAGGCGGCCGGCGTCCCGATGATCGTTGCCATCAACAAGATCGACAGGCCCGGAGCAAATCCTGAGAAAGTCAAACAGGGACTCGCAGGTCTGGGCCTGCAGCCATCGGATTGGGGGGGCGAGACCGAAATGGTCAATGTATCCGCCATCAATCATGAGGGTATCCCTACGCTGCTCGAGACCATCCTGCTTCAAGCCGATATTCTTGCCCTCAAGGCAAGCCCGACGCGGCGTGCCTCGGGCGTCGTTCTCGAAGCCAAACTGGACAAAGGACGCGGTGCAGTTGCGACAGCACTTGTACAGCAGGGAACGCTCCGCGTGGGCGATCCGTTCATCGTTGGCCAGTTCTCAGGCAAGATACGTGCGATGTTCTCGGACCGCGGTGAAGCGGTTTTAGCTGCCGAACCCGCGACTCCGGTCGAGATACTTGGCTTGCAGGGTGTTCCGCAGGCTGGTGATACTTTCCAGGTCGTTGCCGATGTCGAGCGTGCTCAGACCATAGCCGGCCAGCGTCAGATGTACGCACGCCAGGCCGCGATGCTCAAGACGACAAAACGCGGTATCGAATCGCTCGGCATGGCTGAGATCAAGGAACTGCTGGTTATTCTCAAGGCCGATGTACAGGGTTCGGTCGAGGTTCTCAAGGGAACGCTCGAAAAGCTCTCTACCGAAAAGGTCAAGGTCCGCGTTATTCGTGCCGGCGTTGGAGCCATTGCCGAGTCGGACGTGCTGCTCGCATCGGCGACGCAGGCGGACGACGTATCAACGGCGGTCGTGATCATCGGATTCAACGTACGGCCCGAAGCCCGCGTCTCCGACATTGCCAAACAAGAGGATGTCGACATTCGCCTGCACTCGATCATTTATAAGGTCGAGGAAGAGATAAAGGCGGCGATGATCGGCATGCTCGACGCGATCGAAAAGGAAACGATCCTCGGCAAGGCCGTTGTATTGGAAACATTCAAGGTCTCGAAGATCGGGACCATCGCGGGCTGCCGCGTGACAGACGGCCTTATCCGCCGTCAGGCCAAAGCGCGGCTTATCCGGGACGGCGTCGTTACATGGACCGGCGATATCGCCTCGCTCAAACGCTTTAAGGAAGACACGAATGAGGTCAAAAACGGCTTTGAGTGCGGTATCAGCCTGGTCAATTTCAACGACCTCAAGGTCGATGATGAGATAGAGGCGTTTGTGATCGAGAAGTTTGCGGCGACCGAATTGTAATATATGCGTCGGCCCGAGCGGTTAGCTGAAGTATTAAAGGTCGAGATCTCAGAGGTCGTTGGGTTTGAGCTCAACGATCCGAGACTCGAGATGGTCACAGTGACGGACGTTGTCGTCGCTGGCGATCTGAGAGACGCAAAGGTTTACGTCCTCATTCGCGGGACTGAAGAAGAGATCGAAAAAGCGTTAAAGACGCTTCGCCACGCAACCACGTTCGTGCGTCAGCAGGTGGCGATGAATCTCGATCTTCGACATGCTCCCCATGTGCATTTTGTACGGGACACGGCCGAAGAAAATGCTTCGCGAATCAGCGAGATCCTCGATGATCTTGCTGTAAAGGGTGAATTAAAAGATAAGGAAGTGGTGAGCGAAGCATTGGACGAGATTTAACGGGTATTGAAGTTTCGCTCCTATCGCCCACGTAATAATAAGTGTTAAGCCAAGTAGTAGAGTTAATTGAAAATAAGAACAGGTTTGCTATCACGACGCATATCAAACCTGACGGTGACGGCGTAGGGTCGTCTCTCGGACTTTGCTGGCTGCTCAGATCGCTGGGCAAGACTGCTGAGGTCGTGGTTCATGGCGACGTCCCTATCGCATATCGCAGTCTTCCCGGTGCCGATGAGATCCGCGACACAAAAACCATCGATGGCGACTACGACGCTGTTTTCGTTATCGAATGTTCCGATCTTGACCGGCCCTGTATCGCCGGACTCGACCGGCAGTTTACGGTCAATATCGACCATCACACCACAAGCGAACATTTTGGGACAATTAATTGGATCGATTCGACCGCCTCTGCGGTAGGCGAGATGATCTACAATTTGTGTAAGGCGATCGGCGGACGCATCACAAAAGAGATCGCCGAATGTGTCTATATGGCACTGGTTACCGATACCGGGTCCTTTCACTTTTCAAACACATCGGAGCGGACACTCAAGGTCGCGTCGGAGCTGGTCAAGGCCGGTGCTAAACCCGCCAAGATCTCAGAAGCCGTATATAATAACTATCCATGGTCGCGGATCGAGTTGATGCGACAGGTACTCGACACGGTAAAACGGGATGATACGGGCCGAATCGCAGCTATGCGTCAGACAATAGCGATGCACGAACGCTCGGGGGCAGTTGACGGCGATAACAACGGTTTTGTGAATATCCCTCTCGCTGCACGCGACGTTGTCGCAGTCGTTTATATGCGCGAGGTCGCCCCTAACCAATTTCGAGCCAGCTTGCGTTCAAAAGGCGATATCAATGTCGCCCGCGTAGCCGAAAAGTTTGGCGGCGGCGGCCACCGCAACGCAGCCGGTCTCGGGATCGAAGGCGACTGGGACACTAAGGAACGGGAACTGATGGAAGCTCTCGGCGAGGCGGTCAAAGGCTCAGATGATCGCTCGGATACCCTATAACTGACCGGCTAAGCTGATCGACGGGTTTACGCCCGATAATATCGATGCCAACCTATTTTGTGTCCCCTTGGCGGCTCCGGTTAACCTGAAATGCCCTCGACTACTGACAAACGATATAAATGGCGGCGCGACGATTACCGCGAGAAGACCAGGGGCCTGCTGATGCTCAACACCGGCGATGGCAAGGGCAAGACAACGGCTGCGATAGGTGTACTCGTACGTGCGGCCGGCCGCGGCATGAACTGTGCGATGATCCAGTTTATGAAGGCGAAAACGGACCGTTACGGCGAGCATGAATCGTTCGATAAGCTGGGTATCGAGGTCCACACGATGGGCGATGGCTTTACCTGGGACACTAACGACAAAACGCAGGACATTAAGACCTCGGAGGAGACATGGGCCTTATGCGTCGAAAAGATGCGCAGCGGCGACTATGACCTCCTGGTATTCGACGAGCTGTTATATGTGCTCAGCTACGGCTTTCTGGATCTGGAGGCGGTGATAGCGGAGATCAGGGCGGTCCGCGAACAACAGCCGCACCTGCATCTAATACTGACCGGGCGAAACGTAGACGGTGCTCTCCAGAAAATGATCGACGAGGCCGACCTCGTAACCGATATGACCGAGATCAAGCACCCGTTTAACGCCGGGATCTTTGCCCAGCAGGGAATTGAGTTTTAGACTCAAAGCGGAGCACCCTGTTCTGAGTACCTGCTTCAGCAGGCCCTCTTCGCAGCATGATATGAAGCTGAGCGTCGAAAAGCGAAGTGCTGAAGGGATGGCGGATAATACCGCCCTTTTTCTAACGACCTGGGGCGTGGGCTACATTCCGGGTGCACCGGGTACATACGGCTCACTCATCGCCGTCGGCATATATCTGGCGATCAATTACTGCCTACAGGGCACCACGATCGCCGCCGGTCTTATTCATGCTGGTGTCGCTGTTGCGATCACCCTATTCTGCCTTGTCGGCATCTGGGCGTCGAGCCGGGCCGTTGCTCTGCTCGGCAACCACGACCCGTCCGAAGCCGTCGTCGATGAGCTGATGGGCCAGTTCATAACC
The DNA here is from genome assembly GCA_038323125.1 of Pyrinomonadales bacterium. Taxonomy (GTDB): domain Bacteria; phylum Acidobacteriota; class Blastocatellia; order Pyrinomonadales; family Pyrinomonadaceae; genus OLB17. The sequence goes on along the minus strand of JBBQGO010000213.1, from coordinate 812 downwards.
TTTTTATTTATCCCCTTTGGCATCGGCTGGCCGTTCATTCTAGCCGGCTTTCTCCTATTTCGCTTATTCGACATCTGGAAGCCATATCCGATCGATGATCTCCAGATACTGCCCGGCGGCCTTGGCATCTGTGCAGACGACATTGTGGCAGGCGTTTACGCCGGTATTTGCCTGGCGATCGGTTACGCCATATATCTTGTTGTATGACCATCCACGTTTTGCCCGGCGACGCGCTGATCGAAGAATTTAAGAAAACGGGTATCGAAGGCGAAATGATCGTCTTTCGCGAGGTCCTGATGGTTGGGCCCGTCGATGGCGATACGCCATTTGAATTTTGGGACCAGCGCGGCCGGTTCATCCTCGCCGAATACGGCGAAGACGAGATCGAATATCATGAACGCGTCGCAGACGAGCTGGAAAGGCTCGCGGATGTCGGTTCCCGGGACGAGGTCAACCTCTGGTTCGAATACGAACTATTTTGCAGTGTAAATATGTGGTTTTGTCTGTCGATGTTAAGCCAAACGGGAGCGGAGGTTTACCGGGTCGAACCCGCCGTGCTAAAAGCGGAAGACCGATGGAAGGGCTTTGGCAAGTTGGATGCCGCCGACCTCAAGACTTGCTTCGCCGCCCGCAAACATATGACTCCCGACGATATTACGCTTGGGGCGTCGTTATGGGATGCCTACCGCAGAAATGACGCTGATCAGCTCAATAAACTAACATCAGCAGCATCAGATCGCTTCCCATACCTCAGAGAGGTTTGCGAAGCCGCGATCGTACAAAATACAAGGCCGATCGAGATCTTGAACGAG
>JBBQGO010000212.1:0-5059 GCA_038323125.1 Pyrinomonadales bacterium | reverse complement strand
GGGGCGTCGCGAAGCCGGTCTCAAACTTGACAGGCTGCCTATAACTTTCGTAGGATTCAAGTTCGCTCAATTTTCGAATTGAGCGCGTTTTTTTGAAAATTTACAGGGTACGCGTGCATTAAAAATATTTTGTACTAAAGTTTCTCGGGCACGTACGTCAATTGGTAGACAGCCTCCCTTACAAGGAGGAAGTTAGGGGTTCGAGTCCCTTCGTGCCCACCAGTTCCGATTTTGGATTTGGGATTGCGGATTTTGGATTGAATGAGAGCAATCCAAAATCCAAAACCTAAAATCCAAAATCAAAATGCGGAGTCGTAGTTCAGTTGGTTAGAACGCCAGCCTGTCACGTTGGAGGTCGCGGGTTCGAGTCCCGTCGGCTCCGCCATTTATATATAAAAAGCCGTCCTCGTGACGGTTTTTTTGCGCTTGCTGCCGGAGGGGAACTTAGTTTTGCTGGTTAACTCCCGCATTCGGCGGCCCGCTCAAACTGACAAGTCTTTAGATCAAAGCGTTGTACTGTAGGATTCCAACAGATGTCTTCGCAATTCCACGGCGTAGACGCAAAGAAGCGGGATGGAACTGATATTCCATCCCGCCCATTTCCAAATTCGCGTTGTTCTTTTCTTAACCTTTTCTTAGCTCGGTCAGAACCTGTTTTGCGACAGCCTTGAGGGTGTCAAAGACGCCCGTGCCGTTTGTCGCAACCGCCTCGAATACGGGTTCGCCTTTGCGGGCTAGTTCGTGCGAAAGCTCGTCGATGGGTGTGACGTTCGGCAGGTCGCGTTTATTCAATTGCAGGACGTATGGGATCTGGTTTAGGTCGTAGCCCTGGGTCGAGAGGTTCTCTTCGAGATTGGAGAGGGATTCGATGTTGGCGTCCATACGCTCTTCCTGGCTGTCGGCGACGAAGACGACGCCGTCGACGCCCTTTAGTATTAGCTTGCGTGACGCGTCGTAATAGACCTGCCCCGGCACCGTGTACAGGTGAAAGCGTGTCTTAAACCCGCGGACTGTCCCGAGTTCGAGCGGCATAAAATCGAAAAACAGCGTGCGGTCCGTCTCTGTCGCGAGGCTAATGAGCTTGCCCTTTGCCTGCGGTGCCGTCGAATCGTATATGTACTGCAGATTGGTGGTCTTGCCGCAAAGGCCCGGCCCGTAATAAACGATCTTGCAATTGATCTCGCGGGATGCGTAATTGATAAAGGTCATATGTTGAGTTGTGAGTTCTGAGTTGCGAGTTTTGAGCCGAGGCTCGTTCGGCCCCGCACTAACTAAATAAACTGTCAATATCCTCGTCAGTGATCTCTGAGAAAAAAGAGTTCTGATTGATCCGGTAATTTGCCGAATCTGCCGTCGCTTCGTCCAGAATAGACGCGACCTCATAGCTTCCGCGTTTAGTACGTATCTTTACCAGACTCAGCGTCGAGCGTTCGTCAAAAACGACCACAAGCAGGCTGCGGCCGATGATGCTGATAAATATACTCTCTCGCTCGCCCTCATGAAAGACCGACGGGAAAGTGTCCTCACCGATAAGCTTCGCCATGCTGCTCGTGGCCGCCACGTTGCCGGCTGCGAGCGACGAAAAACTAGTCGTGTCCATATCGCCGATCTCGCCGTGAAAGGCGATGGGCTGGCCATCGCGATCGATAAGAAAGACTACGCGGGCAGCGCACTCGACGCATAGACGTGCGAGGACGGTCTTAAGCCTCTGAAACTGGTGTTCTTGCAAAATAAAAGGCGTTTCTGCCATTTTGGTGATCTCGTCAGGAAAAGCCGATCGGGGTTAGTCAATATCCGGTGAATTGTATTGGCAATGCGGCCGCGGGTGGTCCTATGCGAAAGCCGCAAAACTAAATTTAACATAGTAGCGCAGTCATCGACAAGTGTTTTTTGATCCAGTCTGCTGAATGCTTGGCCGGGCCGCGGGCTTACCTCAGGCCACGTCTCGAACCGAGGAATAGTATTGCAGGCGATCGCCCATAAATGCTAAGATTTCTGAGTCGGCAGCGCTCGCCGTCGTTTCGATCTTATCACTTAGCTTTTCAGTCTTGCCTCTTAACTCTTCAACGGGTTCCCCGTATTGATGAAGCACCATCTTTTTTCCGATAGTTCGACCGGGCTGAATTTCGTCGCGATCGGCGGCGGCAATGGGCTGTCTATGCTGCTGTCCGGGCTGAAGCGTTTTGTCGACAGGGGCGGTTCGGAGCCGATCTGGATCGATGGCCTTTCGGCCATCGTAGCGGTAACCGATGACGGCGGCAGTTCGGGGCGGCTGCGGGATGAATTGCAGATGCTGCCGCCGGGCGATATCCGGAATTGTATGGTAGCGATGAGCGAAGACTCTCAGCTATTGTCCCGTTTATTCAAACATCGTTTTCGAGGGGATGGCGATCTCGGCGGCCACAGTTTTGGCAATATCTTTCTCGCGGCGCTTTCCGAGATAACAGGCGATTTTGCCGAGGCGGTAAAGCTCTCGTCAGAGATCCTGGCGAGCAAGGGTCATATATACCCCGCGACGGTCACCGATGTACGGCTCGCAGCCGAACTTGCCGACGGCACCACTGTCCGGGGCGAAACCAACATCTCTCGCGTTGGCCATTCGATCAGCCGTTTGTATCTTGAACCGCAGGGCTGCAAGCCTATGCCTGAGACGCTCGCGGCCATCGAGGCTGCAAATGTGATCACGATCGGGCCGGGTTCGCTTTTTACCAGTTTGCTGCCTCCGATCCTGGTGGACGGTGTGGCGGACGCGATCGCCCGATCCCCAGCGATCAAAATATATGTCTGCAATCTGATGACACAGCCCGGCGAGACCGACGGCTTCTCGGCCCGCCGCCACCTCGAGATCATGCGAAAACATGCCCCGCGGATCGATTTTGATTATGTGATCGTTAATAACGGCCCGATCAGCGAACGGCAGATGCAGAAATACACGGGCGAGGGGGCCGAACAGATCGGCGTTCACGGTTCCATCTCGCCGGAAACCATTGAGGGAGCCGAGATCGTTTATGGTAATCTGTTGGACGACGGTGATATGGTCCGGCACCACCCGGACAAGCTCGCCGAGGTGTTGCTACTGTGCGCTTTGGAGCCGCGCGAAAGGGCTGCGATCTTTCGTTAGGTCCGATCCGACGGACGGACTTCGCCTGGGTTAATTTTCGTGAAAACTGATCTAGACATTCTCATACTGGCGGCCGGCCTCGGGACCCGCATGAAGTCGAACCTCGCAAAGGTGCTTCATCGGCTCGACGGCCGTCCGCTTATCAATCACGTTTGCAGGACGGCGATGGAACTGGCGCCGACCAAGATTTACGTGGTTGTTGGCCATCAGGCCGAAGATGTGCAGAACGCCTTGTTGAGCGAATTAAGCCCCGGCCAGGCTGAGTTTCCCGTGCAGCATCAACAGCTCGGAACAGGCGACGCAGTAAATGCGGCGAGGGCTTTGTTGGAAAAACGTGATTCGACCCTGCTTGTTCTTTCGGGCGATGTGCCGATGATCCGTGCCCAAACGCTGGCCGCCCTTATCGAAATGCATACGACCCATCGCGCCCGGGGTGCCGCCTGCACCGTTCTTTCCGTAAAGCTTAAAGACCCGTCGGGTTACGGCCGCGTCGTTCGAGACGAGAACGGTATCTTTGACAGCGTTGTTGAACAAAAGGACGCGTCCGACGAGCAAAGACAGATAGAGGAGATCAACTCGGGCATCTACTGTTTTGATACAAGAAAGCTGTTTGCGGCGCTCGCAAAAGTGGGGAATGATAACGCCCAAGGCGAATATTACCTTACCGACGTGCCGCGCATCCTAAGCGAACAGGGCGACGAGGTGGCTATCTTCCGGGGTTCCGACCCCGCCGAGGTCGAAGGTATCAATGACCGTCGTCAACTTGCGGATATGGAACAGCAGATCCGCGGGCGCACGATCGCCAAGCTGATGATCGAGAGCGGTGTGACGTTTATAGACCCGCATTCTGCTTACATAAGCGCCGACGCGGTTATCGGCCGTGACACCGTCATCCACCCCAATGTGACGATCGAGGGCGAGAGCATTATCGGCGACGAATGCATTCTGCGATCCGGCTCACGCATCAAGAGCTCGAAGATCGGTAACCGGGTTGAGATACGAGACAATTGCCTCATTCGCGATTCGGAGGTCGGCAATGAATGTACTCTCGGGCAGATGGCCCATCTCCGCGGCCACGCGGTGATGTCCGAGGCCGCAAAGGTAGGTAACTTTGTCGAACTGAAAAAGACCAATCTTGGACCGGGCTCCAAAGCCAGCCACCTCACCTATTTGGGTGACGCGACGATCGGAAAGGACACCAACATCGGCGCCGGAACCATAACCTGTAACTATGACGGTAAGAACAAACACGAAACCCACATCGGTGATAACGTCAAGATCGGTTCGGACACGATGCTCATCGCACCGGTAAAGGTCGGCGACGGCGCCGTCACCGGCGCGGGAAGTGTGGTTACTAAGGATGTCGAGGGTAATACTCTCGTTGCCGGAGTGCCCGCCAAAGCCATCAAAACATTGGCCAGGGATGACTAGTGCATATGGTAAAATGGGATCGATGAACGCCAAATCGCAGTCAAAAGTGAAAAATCGGATCGAAGCAATTCGGGAGGTCAGGATCGAACGCCCGGATCGTCAAAAGCTGACGGCTGAGGAATCGCTCAAGCGAATGAACGATTTTGAAAAAAGGAAGGACGACTTTATTGCCTCTATCCGCAAGAGCAAGGGTTGAGATCTATTTGCCTGATCAGCCAGTACCGATCTATCAGGATCTTCTCCAGACCATCGTCAACGAATTTACAACCTCATTTGGCGGATGCACCATCAAGCGGGGAATCGATGGGTATTATCTCTCGACCTTTGGACAGGTAATCGCCGACCGCATCATACTCGTTTACAGCGATACACCGTTCGAGCTTCAAAAAAATATCGATGCGGCTCGCCAAGTACACGGATAACCTGCGCAAATATGCATTCGAGGCCTTGGACGAAGAGGAGATCTTAGTTGCCGTATGGCCGGTGTATCATTCCGTTGAGCGAGCT
>JBBQGO010000211.1:0-5064 GCA_038323125.1 Pyrinomonadales bacterium | reverse complement strand
GGAGCCAAGATCGCATTTAACATCCTAAACGTTGGCCGATTCAAGCTCGGAGCATCAGTCACAGGCGGTGCCAAGCTGGCGATCCACGAGGCGGTTCGCTACGCAAATGAGCGTCACCAGTTCAATAAGCCTATATCGTCGTTTGGCGCGATCAAACACAAACTGGCCGAGATGGCGATCCGGACCTGGGTCGCCGAATCCATTACATACCGCACCGTTGGAATGATCGATAATCTGATCGGCGACGGGGCGAGCAGCGATAAGAAACTGCAGTCGATAGAGGAGTATGCCGTCGAGTCGTCGATCAACAAGGTCGCCTGCAGCGAGGCTCTCGATTATGTGGTCGATGAGATGGTGCAGATCTATGGCGGCTATGGATATTCGGCTGATTACCCGGCCGAGAAGGCTTATCGTGATTCGCGTATCAACCGCATCTTTGAGGGGACGAATGAGATCAACCGCCTGCTTATACCCGGACAGTTGATGAAGCGTGCAATGAAAGGCAGGCTCGGCATCATCCCCGCGGCAAAGGCCCTGCAGGACGAGATCCTAAATCCCCCAGTGTCGTTCGACGACGACAACGGCCTGCTTGCAGCCGAAACAAAGCTTGCCAAGAATGCAAAAAAGGTCGCACTGATGGTGCTCGGGACGGCGGCGCAAAAATATATGATGGCCCTCGCCGATCAGCAAGAGGTCCTGCTCAACTGTGCCGATATAATTATGGACGCTTATCAAATGGAGACAGCGATCCTGCGTGCTAAAAAGTATGCTGAGGCTAACGGCCAGGCATCTGCCGGCAGATATATTGATATGACGTATGTCTACTGTAACGATGCGATGCAGAGGGTAGATGTCGCAGCGAAAAATACTATCGCCTCTATCGCGGAAGGCGATGAGGGCCGCACCCTGCTGGTAGCATTGAAGCGATTTACGAAAAATAATTCGCCGACCAATACCGTAACGGCACGTCAGCGTATAGCTGATGTAATGATCGCGGCCAATACCTATCCGTTTTAGAGAGATAAAAAAAAACCGTGATATATCCGATCGGACTTATCACGGTTATTATTTTATGCCGGCTTATGCCGTCTAAGATCAGCGATTGTAGTACTGATAACGAGTGGTATTCCTCGGCTTTTGCGTCGCCGTAACGATCGCCCCGCCGGCAACACCGGCCGCTGCTCCGATCAATGCACCTTTCTTACCGCCGATAAGAGCCCCAACTATGGCACCAATACCCGTTCCTGCTGCCAGATTGAACGCCGTGCGGTGCCTGTCATAAACATTGGGCTGTTCGTTCTGCTACCGGCGCTGGCCTGATCGGTAAGGCTGCTGGTTGTACTGAGTGTTGTAACGGCCGTCGTTATAGTTGGTACGCCTCTGGGCCGAGGCACTACCCGCAAGTAATGGAAGCGATATTGCTAACATCGCGATCGTAAGAAAGGTGGATATATATTTTTTCATTTTGTCTTCTCCGTTTTATTAGTCTAGAGGCTTACCCCGTCACCAGTTAAATCGCAAACACTGTGCCGCGACGCGTAACATAGACATAACAAAGAAGTTATGGCTATAGATGTTTATTTGTGCTTATAACCAAAAGATCCACCAAATACTTGAAATACACGAATTCGTTTGCTAATGAAAAAACCCCGGCGATTTCGGCCGGGGTTTTTTGATTTGAATTAACTGACGACTAGTTCCTTCGATAAGTCCGATGGTAGATACGACGTCCGTTACGGGTGTAATACCTCGTGTAGTTCTTCGGCTTTTGCTTCTTCGTAACTAAATATCCACCGCCGGCTCCGGCGAGTCCACCTATGGCAACACCCTTTTTACCGCCGATCAATCCGCCGATCAGGGCTCCGGTTGCTGCACCGGCACCGATATTAACAGCTTTACGATGCCGCCTATAAAAGTTTGGTTTTTTGTAATAGACCCAACGTTTGGTCCGTGAGTTCCAATAACGCTTGGTCTGAGCGTCCGCGCTGGTTGCCGCCAGCGGAATCATGATACCCAATACCATCAACATCAAAAACGCCGTCAAATATTTCTTGATCCTCATAATTAAATGCTCCCCTTTTCAAGATAAGACAAGTTGTCTCTGACTTTGTACTGGCAAGCGTTATGCCAGAGCGGTCAAGGTATGCATTTTCAGGTGCTAACAAACTTCCTCATGCGTGCCGCCGGCGTCATTCATACCATATAGAACGTGCGTTAACGTTATCGTGCGGGGAAGATCTCAGGACGATTCACGAATTTATGCAGAAGCGCCGTTATGTTAAACTCCTAAATGATCGTTTGAGACCGCTCTATCTGAACCGCACCCCTAAATGCTAAAATCCCCGATCCATGAGCTTGCCCTTTTTTTCGATCTGGAATGGGTGCCGGACGCGGCAGGCGCCAAACGGCTGTTCGATCTCGCAGATGAAACCACCGAGCTGGAGGCGATGCAGCGGTTGTGGGAGCACTCGCCCGCCTACAAACCTATCGAGAATCCACGCCCATTCCTGAAATACATGTTCTCCAGGGTGGTTTCGATCGCGTTTTTGTCCCGCAAAAGGGTCACACGCGACGGAGAACGAGCGGTCGAGTTTTCATTAAACTCACTGCCCAAACTGCCATTCGAATCCGATGATGTCGATGAAGCAGCAATAATAGAGCGTTTCCTATATATTGTTGGCGATCGCTGCCCACAGCTGGTGGGTTTTAACTCTGCCGAATCGGATATTCAGGTTCTAATTCAGCGCGGCATAATAAACGAGGTCAGTGCCCCGGCGTTCTGTGTTCGTCCCAATAAACCTTGGGAAGGCCCGGATTACTTTGACGCCCGCAACAGTGAGGCTCATCTTGATATCGTAAAACGATTCTCGGGTGGTGCCATGATGCCGAAGCTCGATGAAATGGCAAAACTCTGTGGTTTTCCGGGTAAGATCGACGTACGGGGCGATCAGGTTACCGATCTTTGGCTTGCAGGCGAGATAACCAAGATCGTTGAATATAACCAGATAGACACCCTTAATACCTACCTGCTGTGGCTGCGGCTGGTCTATTTTGCCGGCCAGATTAAAGAGGAGGACTATATACAGGAGCAGGACCAGTTCCGCGAGTTCCTTGAGAATGAGACCAATAAGCCCGAAAAGGCTTTTATCACCGACTTCCTGGCAAAATGGCCGCTATAATCCAATGGATCTCGCCAAGATATACCACGAAAACTGTATAGAGACCTTGGGCCGCATGCCGGACGACTTTCTGGACATGACGATCACCAGTCCGCCCTACGACGACCTGCGCGAATATAATGGCTATCATTTTCCGGTTGCTGAGATAGCCGCCGGCCTGCTGGAGAAGACAAAACCCGGTGGTGTGGTGATCTGGGTGGTTGGGGACAGGACCGTTAATGGTGACGAGACCCTGACCAGTTTTCAACACGCGATAACATTCAAGGAAGCCGGGTTTAGGGTTCATGACACAATGATATATGCCAAAAACAACCCCATCCCGAGCGATTGCGGCAAACGTTACCGGCAGTGCTTTGAATACATGTTCTGTTTTAGCAAGGTCCAGCCTAAGACCTTTAATCCGTTAACCCAGCCCATCAAACAGGAAAAAGCGTTCAAATCGTTTCGTATAACTAAGGTCGGGCGAAACGATCTCGCACATGAACATGTAGCCCCAAAGGAGCGAAAGGTCAACAACATCTTTCACTACGACAACATCTTTTACTACAACGTCGGAACCTCAAGCTCGAAAGACAAGGTCGCATTCAAACATCCGGCGATCTTTCCGGAAAAGCTGGTCGAGGACCAGATCAGGACATGGACCGACGAGGGCGACATTGTATATGACTGTTTCGCCGGCAGCGGTACGACGGCAAAGATCGCCCATCTCCTCGGCCGACGGTGGCTCGGTTCGGAAATATCAGATGAGTACGTGAGGATAGCCGAGGAACGATTAGCTCCACACCTTAATGCAAAGGGCCTCGCAGAAGCAAAATAACAACCATCTGACATTGCCGGGGCATCTATCCACATGCAGACAGCATTTAGAATGGCGTATTTTTATACTATGAGAAATCTTATACTTCCCGCTCTCGCACTGTTTTGTTTTTCGCTGGTGGGCCATGCCCAATTGCGTCCGGCCGAAACGACAGCCACTCGAGGCTCCCAACAAGGGCCTCCGATCATTGCCGCCAAATACGAGGGCGGGCTCTTTGGTTACAGCGAAAAGATCACGGGTTCACTGAGGTTTGACGATGATAATGAACGCCTGGTCTTTCTCAATAAGGACAAAAAGGAAATGTTCGGAATACCGTATGATGCGGTGCTCGTAGCCTATCCAAATTCGAGATCTGTGACGTCGACCACAGGAAATGTTGTTCGTCACATCCCGCTTCCGGGTGCGGGCCTCGCCGGACTGTTACGCGAGAAACGTCGATATCTGGTGATCCAGTTCGATGATCCAGATGTTGCTGCCAGGGGCGTGGTTAACTTTAAGATCGGTAATAAGGCACTCCTGGACGCTGCCATTAGGACCCTTGGCAACAAGGCGGGCCTTACGCAGCGGGGCGACGCTTACTACCGGCCCAACAATGGTAAAGTGCCGTTCTAGTTAAGATCGCCATACCTGTGCTGGAGTATAGCCGCTATCGAGATCGCAGCGGTCTCTGCGCGCAGGATCCGGCCGCCCAGTGTCACGACCCTGACCTGGGAAGCCCTCGCTGAGTCCAACTCGGAATCATCCCAACCGCCTTCCGGCCCGAATACCGCAGTCATCTTTGCATGACTCGCCGCCTCAGGAAATGGGGCACCGTCCCGTTCAGAAAATAAGAAGACAGGATCCAACTCTTTTTGAGCTATAAGATGTTTTAGATCCACGGGCTGATGGACCTTCATCAATCGGGCCCGGCCTGACTGTTTGGTCGCTTCCAGTGCGATACGGCGCCATCGCTGCGGGCGGTTGCTGTCAGCCGTTTGCTTTACGTCGCACCTAACCGTCCGGAGCGGAATAAGTTCCGTCACCCCGAGTTCAACTGCTTTTTGGACAACCAAGTCTGTCTTATCACCC
>JBBQGO010000210.1:0-5065 GCA_038323125.1 Pyrinomonadales bacterium | reverse complement strand
AACCGTCAGAGGCGACGAGTATCTCCAGCTTATCTGCGGGATAGTGGATCGCGAGCGTATTTTCAAGCTTTTCGCGGATTGCAGCCTCTTCGTTAAATGCAGTGATTAGAACGGTGACAGAAGGTTCGATCTCGCCGCGGCCGATCGGTTTCGGGAACAATATGCTGACAAGATACACGACCAGCGGATAGCCGAGATACACATAGATCAGCATGCTGACACAAAGCCACAAAATGAACTGTTCCACTGTTTCTGTCATCACGCTGTCGCGTTCTGTCGCTGCCACAACGGCAACGGTTTGACGTCCTCCTTCAATCCCATTTCAAGGCTGTAGATCCTGCGAAACGCAACCGCGTATGCGATCAGGTAATAGATAAACCAACCATAGGCCACAGACGCAAAAAAGCTGGATATCATATAGGCCACGATACTCGCCTGCAGGCCGATAGAAAGATAGTAGTACCAATTAAGCTCGTCTGCCTCGAACTGCGTCCGCTCGATCGCTCCGAGCTTTCGGAACGGGCTGACCATAAAGATCAGATAAGCGATCAGGCCGAGAATTCCGAGTTCAGACGAAACCTGTGTAAACGCATTGTGAGACTCAAGGTTGCGGACGCCTACGATCGGAAAGTTACCGATACCGATCCCCCACGGGTTGCGGGCTGTAACCAGCAGCGACCGCTCGAGCAGTTCCCTTCGCTGATCACTCGACCCGACCGCGTCGAGGCCGGGGATAAAGATCGACAGCATTCGGAGTCCGTAGTTACCGGGTGCCGCTATGATGGCTATCCCGCCGATGACTATAGAGGCAATGGTCACATTTAGCCTGTATTTGCGGCCGATCTTCCACGCGAGCACCACGGCACAGGCGATTAGGCTTAAGAAGCCTCCGCGCGAGAACGTGACCATGTTAGCCGCGATAAAGAGGAACCCTGCGGAAAAATAGATCCATCGCCAAAGCGTGCTCTTTGACGCGATCCCGAGCGTTATGACGATCGGGGTCATCATCACCAGGTGCATCGCCATCTCGTTCGGATTGCCGAACATGCCGCCCACGTCGACGGCTACACGATAGTCCTCGACGTTGAACTGGCCTTTGAGATACATATCGAGTGCAGCGAAGCTCAGATATATCCCAATGCCGAATGATAGCCACATCATTCCCATCAATCGTTTTCGTGTACGAACTACATTTACGAGAACTATGAAAATGACAACGGCTTTAATGTAAGGGTCGTTAAACTTTTCCCATGCGAGAGCAGGGTCCTTGGCGATCGGGATAGTGAACAGAGCGATCACCGTCATCGCAAGGATAGCCTTGACCTCGGTTGAGAGCATCGTCAGGTTACCCTCAGCGGCAAGTTGGCTGGGTAGATAGATCGCCATCGTGCCTAGGGCAAAATAAAAGGCCGTGGCCGATAGAAAGCCAAGGCCGGGCACGATCTCGTACGGCCTGAACAGCACCAGTATCGAGAAAAAATATAGCCCCACGTAGGTAGCCGAGTGCCCGTTACGCACCAGCCAACGGTCCTGACTTAACAGTTTGCGGTCCTTCTCTTCTTTCTTAAGCTGCTTGTCCGCCTTAATGTCGGACACCGGTGGGGTGAAGCTGGGCGGCTCGACGGTGCCTGTGGCTTCTGCGGGACTGGGACCCGGCCGATCGTCTTCCTCGTCCAGAGGGTTCTCGGTACGCGGAGCGAAGGCAGCGGATTCAGCGGCAGTAGGATTGCTAAAATTTACGAGCCCCTTGGGTTCGCCCGGCGTATCACGTTTGCCGAGAGGGCGTAGGCCGTCCGAGGCTTTTGCACCCGCACCGGGCAGTCCGTGCAGAGCATCGTAATCTTTGCTTTTTGATCTTTCGACGGACATTTATTGAGTTAATTGTTAAAACCGGTAAAGCGATTCAGATCGCTAGACGGCAACATGCTCTTTTTCCATCGTGATCATATCGCGCACCTTACGTTTCAATGCTTTTTCGAAGTGTCTGGCCTCATTTACGCCGTTGAATGAAAGCTGCTGAAGGTTCGCTTCAATACGCTTTCGGTAATCGGAAACCAGCGAGTCGGACACGCCAAGCATCTCGGCAACCTCAAGCTGTGTGCCGCTGTCCGAGATAAGGTAGCAGTGCCATAAGACGTTTATCATCCGGTCATACTGTTTGGCCTTGCCGCGGACAGACTTGTTTAGCGTCACTAGGAAGTCATCGACGAACCCGGCGGCCGCAGCTTCTGCTTCATCACGCAACAGATTTTCTTCGGGTGTTGAGCCCGAGTCTGGAAATTCGTATGGCATCCGGTCGTCGTCGTCGCCATCACCACCGCTCCCAACGGGCACGAGGTGGATATCCATGATCGGCAGCCTCGACATTACAAAAGTACGGAGCGAGCGTACATCCACCGGCGAGTCGATCGCCTTGAATACACGGATGATCAATTTTTCGAGTTCAGGATTGCTGATCACGATCTGGGCGTCACCTGTACAGCCGACCATTCGCGTATCCCGGCCGTAAAACGAAACAGCCTTTACCCGCTCATCCATTTCCTGTACGTCACGTCGCGATTTTTTGTACGTCCAATCGCTCAAGCCATAGAGCCGATCCGCCAGTCGACGATGGGCCTCCGGATTGCCAACATTATCAAACCGCTTGAATGTGCCGCTGGTCTGGATCAGCGTCGAGATGCGTCTGGCGAGACGATACGATTCGGGATACCGCTTGCGGAGTTCGGCGGTCAGCATATTCGTCAGCTCGATCTGGCTGATCTCGGCTTCGATCTCCGCGTCTGACATGCCCGTATCAATGTAATGCGAGAACCTGTCCTTGCTCAGCAGAGCAACAAAGATCTCCTGGGTTAGGTCCGTGTACGCGTTGTACTTGCCCTCTTCGACAAGAAATCCTGCCCGCTTCGAAGCCCTGACAAGCGGGTGTGACGACACGATCCGATGCAGTTCCAACCAGATCTGGTTAACGTCGGAGGTCTTAAGGCTCTCATTCCATTTGCCCACTTTGATCTGTTTGTGTTGAATCGAGCGTGGCAGCCTCTCTTTTGTTTTTACGTTATTCATAATTCAGCCTTTCCGATTCCCTTGGTGTAGGTCGGTCGCATTTCGAAAGCTCTGGTTGCGCATTTCTTGTAGTTTTCAAAGTCCGCTTCTTCGCGCAGGACGCCTACAGGTGCGAGACAATATCGATATGCGAAATGATTTTTTGGTAGAAAGTTGGCGAGATCAACGGCCGAGCAAGGTGTCGATCTGGTTGGGGGCATGTGAGATGATTGCCTCTCACTACCTACAATTAAGATAGTACCAATTAATCGTAACTAGGGCAACTATTTTTTGCTGTGTTTAATGTTGTTTGCTCAATCCCGCAACTCCAATGAATATGGGCTTTAAAAGCACACTGGAAGTTTCCGCGAGCCCTTTCGCCCACTCGCGGCTATTTTTATTTCTGCGGTTTTGGAAGCGAACCGGCATTATAGATTTACTTTTGATGTAGCTAAGAAACCATTCCCGGTCCAGATCTGTTGGTGGGACCCTGAGTACTCTGGATAATTGTGTCTTATGATCTCATCAAAGATGAAAGATTTTTGTAAAAATGAGGATTGTCCCTCATCCCATGCTCTGCTTGGGTTTCAGAATGGTGATACACCGCGTGCGCTTGGCAAGGAGATAAGTAAGCATCTGGCGTCGTGCGAATTTTGTTCAGCCGAGGTTGAATTCTATTCACATTATCCGCAAGAGGAAGGCTCATTCGACGCCACTGAGATACCCGCACCACTATTCGAGTTGGCCGAGGCCCTGTTAAAGAACCGCACCGGAGATTCATCGTCACTTAATTCGCTGCTCAACGAGAAAAGCGAGATCGTTGCTGACGTCGTTTAATAAACAAATAATTACTTGTAAGGTCACGTCAGATCAAGGATCAGGTACATGAAAACGAACGAGAGAAGAAATGCATACATGAACGACTCGTATGCCTTGTTCAGTTCCTTTGATTGCCCAGTCACACCTGTTACATACTCCGGCCCCATGTTTAGTGCCGCATACGTTTGAATCTTGGCCAGGGCGTCCGACTCCGATGAGTTAGGCGGCAGGCCCCGCAGATACGGTGACCTGTCGCAGCCGGTTCAACCGGCTGATCGAAGATGGTCTCAGGCCCTCCTCAAGCTTGACCGCGCGATCGAGCGGTACGGGTGATCCGTTCGACGAAGCTACGGTGAATTTGGTTAGACCGGACCTGTCACGGCGAAATCGCTCCTGGGCCCGTACGACAACGTCATACTGATTCGACCGTTCGCTGAACGACGAAACGATCTGTCCGGCCGCCATTGTATTGAGCGCGTGCGTAACATCGCCCGCACGAACGCCCAAGTCGGCTGCTTTTGCACGGTCGATACCAATACGAACCTCGGGCGTGCCGAGCGTTTGATTGATCAGTTGGGCCTGTGACTTCGCTCGGTCCGCCACGGGCACGAGACTGACATTAATAAATCCGTTGTTTGGGCCCGATCCACGTCCGAAGCCGGCCAGTACGAGCGTGTTACTCACACCCGGAACCTGCTCACGAATGTCGCGGGCTATGCGATCGAGAATCGATTGCGTAACGGACAGCGTTGAATTGCCGTTAGGCCCAAGGCCGAGGCGGACCTCAGCATGGCGGACCGCTGCCTGGGCCTGTCTGACACCCGCGCGACGTCACGCACCTCGCTTTTCCCGACGGTAATCGTCACAGCGGGTGCCTAAGACTCATCTCCTGCGTTCGCATTGCCGCGCGGCCCCCGTTCCGCATCGGACGAGCCGCATGACATCGCCGTAAACAGAGCGAACGCGCAGACCAGCGTAGTTAATCGTGTTTTCCACATAAATGCATGCCGCCGAACCCAAAGGCTAATTCCCGATTTTACCTTACCAGCGGTAGAGGACTATCTATTAGAGTCCTTTGAATAACCCGAACCTTCTCATGGTTTGCAAGGAATCCCGATTTTTTTGAAAAGTCGGGGGTTAATTGTTTGAGAATTTGGTGATTTCGGGTTCATTTTGTTCAATATTTTTGCTTGCGAGCCTCGTT
>JBBQGO010000209.1:0-5065 GCA_038323125.1 Pyrinomonadales bacterium | reverse complement strand
CTGACACAGCCCGCTCGCGCGAATTAGGCGGCACCGGACTCGGCCTCGCCATCGTAAAGCACCTCGCCCGCCTACACCCCGGCGAGGTTAAAGTAGTCTCCGAAATCGGCAGCGGCTCGACCTTTACGGTCGAGCTCGCCGACAACTCCGATTAATTGCTGGAGCCCGAGCGTCTGGAGCACGAGCGTCCCGCTCGAAAGATCGAGCGGGACGCTCGTGCTCCATCAAAACCGCAGTTTGGCACGAAACTGTCCGACTCGGGGGCCGCCGACCGTGTTTGTTATGACACCGAAATCGACCGAGTCCTGCAGGTCGCTGTTCGGATTTGCTAAATTGACGGTGTTGAAAACATTGAACAGGTCAAAGCCCAGTTCGAGGCTCAGGCGTTCGTTAAACCGCGTGTTCTTGACCAGGCTGAGGTCGAGCCGTTTCTGCAAAGGGCCGCGAAATGTATTGCGGCCGAGATTGCCGAATCCGCCAAGCGGCGAGCTGAAGCAGTCGCGGTTGATGACAGCGAGGTTGTTGGTGCCATAACCGGAGATGGCCTGAGAAGCGCTGCAGTTGATATTTGGACGGCCAAACCCAAGGCGGTAGATGCCGCCGGAGCCGCGTGTTAGGTTGGTCAACTGGCTCACGTTGGCGATCTCAGGCTCCGAGGCAAATACGGTAAATGGCGATCCCGACTGGGCCTGAAGAAATCCCGCGATCGACCATCCGCTGACAAAACGGTTTCGCAGGTCTCCGGTGGGTATCTCCCAAACAAAGTTCGTGCTGAATCGATGGGTCCGGTCGAAATCCGACAGGCCGCGGTTGTTGTTAATGTTTGTCGAGTCGCCCTGGGCGATAAAACCGGTGTTCGGCACATCGGGCTTTCCGCTGCCGGCGGTGCTGCCGGGGTCAGTCGACATTACGTCGATCGACTTCGAAAATGTATAGGCGGTGTTGAACTGCAGCCCGCGCGACAGACGCTTGGTGAGGCTAAACTGGGCTCCATGATAGTTTGACGTTCCCTTTGATTCGAGCAGCAGCGCCTCGGGAACGTTAAACCCGAGCACCGGTACACGTGCTTCGAAATTAATGTAAGTACCGTTCGCCGATGACAAATTGAGGTCCTGCTGGCCCGTCACCGTGTTTAGAAATCCGAATGCGACACCGGCTCCGCGTGCCCGTGCGGTCGAACCCGCGTTGAGCGGGCCGTTTGGCGAACCGGCGGCGGCGTATGCCTGATTGAACCGCTCGTAAATGTGATCGGGCGTATTGGGGTCGTTAAGGTCGAAACCCTGATTGAGTGCCCGGGCGATCAGAAGATTGCGACCGAGGGTTCCGACATAACGTGCCTCGACCAGAAGGTTTCGCCCGATCTCATACTGCATACCCACATTCCACTGATGCACGAAAGGCGTTTTCAGGTCGCGGTCGATGGCACGAAACTCAAATGTCTCGGCGATGTTGCCGCGTATGCAGTTTTCACCTGTCAGCGGCATGCAGCCGGCACCCTGCGGAGTGCCCCGCGAATCGACAAACACCGGCGTGTTGTCGCGAATGGCGTAGGTGCCGTTCGCTCCCGAACCGCGGACGATGCGGAACGGCAGCCACTGCTCAAGGCCGATATTTGTCGGCACGCCCGAAAAGGCGGTCGGGATCGAAACGTTGCCGCTCGGAACCGTGATCTCTACTTCACGCAGAAACGGATAGTTTGAAAAGATCGTATTGATGAACGCCGCCGACGGACGGTCGTAAAACAGGCCGTAGCCGCCGCGGATCACGAACTTGTCGTTAACCGAGTATGCAAGGCCGATACGAGGTGCAAAGTTATTCATGTCCTGGCCGTTCAGCGTGTGCTTATTGTTTCCAACGCGAGTCGCGGCGATCGCCGAATCGACGATACCGACACCCGTCATCTGCACGTTGTTCGGCACGATAAAGCCCGGCGTCGGATTGTCGCACAGCTCGTTTGATCCGCCAGTCGGAGCAAAACACGGCAGGAACGGCTCGAGATCGAAATTGCCGATGCGGCCGTTCTTTTCCGTGGGCCACATAAACAGTTCGTAACGCAGGCCGAGGTTGAGGCTCAGCTTGCGGTTGATCTTCCAATTATCTGTGATGTAAAAACCGTAATCCTGAAACCGAAAGCTCTTGTCCGTAATGCCGTACTGCGTGTCGGCCTCGGTCGCGTTGCCCGTAAGCAATTGTGTGAACGAATCGAACTTTTCAAATTCGGTCGCCTGCTCCTCGGGCAAGTTCGTATCGTACTGATGCCGCTTGTATTCACCGCCGAACTTAAAATTGTGGTTTCGCCACATCACGTTGACGTTATTACCGATGCTGTATGTCAACTGCTTGCGCTTATTAAATGAATCGTTCGGCCCACCAAATGAAAAGTTTGCGATGTTGTTTCGCCCGATATAATGTCCCAGGCGTGTGGTGGCAACACTGGTATCGAACATCGATGCGGGATTCGAAACGCCGATAAACTCGTTCGTAAATTCGCCGGTCGAAAAGTCTTCGGTCAGCGACCGCGTATTGTTTAGTGAAAAGTAACCGAAACGCAGCTCATTGATCAGGCCCGACGAAAATACATGTGTGTCCGCGATCGACAATGTGCGGTTGCGGTCGTCCCGCTGCAGCGTCGTCGGCGAGACAAGGCTGTTTGGGTCGGGGAACGAATCAAGCCCCGGAAAGTTTGCGTAAAAGAGCGTGCCGCTCAGCGTGTTGTTCGATGTAAGCTGGCCGTCGAGCCGGCTTGTGAACTGGTGCTGCCTAAACTTTGAAGGCTCAACGCTGATCACCTCGGCAAGCGGGTTGTTTCTCTGCAGCGTCCGGGTCGATATATTCGGGAACATGCCGAACTGATAGCTGCCCGTACCCGTCTGATCGACAATGCCGAGGGGGCGAAAGTTTGTGATCGTGGGGATATAAAAACCGCCCGTCACCGGATTTTGCAGATTGAATATGCGGTAAGCGACATCGCTGATATCGCCCGGGAGCAGGCATGTGCTGCCCACCGTGCACCCGCTGAACTGGTTAAATGCCGATGCTATCGCCGCCTTGGCTCGGTCACTGCCGAGCACCGTAAGCGCCATCGGCAGCACTGTCCGTGTTCGTGCCGTGGGGACGAGGCCCGTATTGGCATCGGTATACTGATAGCCGCCAAAGAAGAAGACCCGATCCCTGACCAGAGGGCCGCCAAGCGTAAAGCCTGTCTCGGTCCGGTCGGCCCTGGGTTTTTCGTTGCCGCTCTCTTTTAGGAAAAATTCGTTTGAGTTGAATGCTTTATTCTGCAGGTAGTAATAAGCCGAGCCCGTAAAGGTATTGCCGCCCGACTTTGTCACAAGCTGGAAATTGCCGCCGCCGCTGCGGCCCGTCGAGGCGTCGTACAGCGATGTCTGCAGCTTTACTTCCTGCAGCGTTTCAGGTGCGGGCGAGATGTTATCGCTCAGGCTCCCTTCGTTGCTCGTAATGTTGGTTGCGTCAACGCCGTTGAAAAACAGGCTCGTCGATGTCGTCCTGGTACCGTTGACCGAGGGCGAGATGTTGCCATTGCCATTGACCCCGACGGGCGATAACTCGGACGAAACGCCCGCCTCGGATGACAGAAGACCCGTAAAGCTGCGCGTCGAGGTCGGTGTCTTGATAAGCTGCTCGCCCGTGATCTGACGCGATACGGCCGCCGACTCAGCCTGGATCAGAGGCTGGTCCGACATAACCTCGATATACACCTCCGACACACCAACAT
Organism: Pyrinomonadales bacterium; assembly: GCA_038323125.1. GTDB lineage: Bacteria > Acidobacteriota > Blastocatellia > Pyrinomonadales > Pyrinomonadaceae > OLB17. The sequence goes on along the minus strand of JBBQGO010000209.1, from coordinate 1,329 downwards.
CGAGTGTCACGTCGACCGTACGGGTTACCGATGCTTCGACAGCGACCGCGGCGTTGACCGCTTTTTTGAATCCGTCTTTATCGTATGAAACTGAATATGTACCGGTGGGCAGAACACCGAGTGTCCACCTGCCTTCATCATTGGTCACTGCGTTCCGGGCCAGGTTTGTTTCAATATTCCTGACACTTACGCTCGCCCCCTGGATCAGCGCCCCGTTGGGATCCATCACGGTCCCGGCCAACCCGCCCGTAGCCTGCGCCGATGCTGAAATAGCAAACATGAGTAAAAGAAAGAGGTTTAAAGAGATCGCCTTAAATAGAGCCGTGGTTTTCATCATCACTCCTATGTGAAATAACTTATCGGTCGGAGAACGTTGGCCGATGGCGCTGTCGCCGTCTGCCATACGTCCAGGTTCAAATATTTTTAGATTTAGTTGGCTGCAAGAAGCAGACTACATCCGAAGAGTTACGACGAGGTGAACACAGGGTTAAATCTGGGTGAACTTTTTTTTTCGGTAGTTTTGCTGCTCAGCAATCGAACAAAACGGGGTTCGGAGGTAACCTTACTCGCGGGCTGTTTACCTCCCCCCGCAGTTCCAGGTCAGTTAAGATATGCTTGACTGGCTCAACAAGACATCGGGCGTAGAGGAACTGTTTTAGTGTCGGTCGTATCGAGATGAGAAGCGAAAAGGGGAACGAGATCAGGTATTGGTCCAAAATGCGGTTCGCAGACCCTGCCGAAAGGTAATGTGACTCTGATAATTTGCCTATGATCGACGTAAACACAAAAAAAGCAAGGGATCCGTTTAGAATCCCTTGCTTCCCCCTTGGTCCGGTATCGAAATACCTACCCCCCTGAATTGTCAACAGCCCCGTACGTTGCGAAGCTTTTGCCTATGTAATGATTATCAGCCATCGAATGCTATCGCGATATAGGGAAGTTCCCCCAAAGTAATTAGGGAAAATCCCTATGCGCTATCTCCATCTGCCGAGCCCCGGCTCGCAAAACGCATCAGCGGCGCAGCGATGACGTTCAGTTCCGTCTCGGTAATAACAAACGCACTGCGGCTTAAGAACATACGCCTGTGAACCTGACTGGACCGCATGCGTCCCGCTTGCCCGCGGCGAATCGCTTTGGATGCGCTCGCGGTCGGGTTGCAGAATTATTGTGGCCGCCACGCCGCCCGGAGCTTGCAAGCGGGACGCTCGCGGCTCCAGGATCTCTATTGCCCAGCTATCATTTCAAGTGTCGTTACGCTGGCGACCACGCTGACGGTTATCGGAGCGAACCTATGACGTTTTGATCGAACGGTTACGGTGTACGCTTGTC
>JBBQGO010000208.1:0-5098 GCA_038323125.1 Pyrinomonadales bacterium | reverse complement strand
CTATCCGTTCCAGAAATGCTTTTGCCTTCGCTCGCGGGCTTTTGCTGATAAAACCGCCGTCGCTGCTGAGCCCCTCAACAAAGCCGACCACATAGATCTGAACCTCGGACTCGCGCAGAAGTTCGAAGAGCTGTTTTTCGTTATAGTAACTGTTCCTATCCTCGCCGTCGGACACGAGTATTAGTGCTCGTCTCTTTTTATCACCTGAGATATCTTTACGGTCATATTCGTCGACATTCTCTACCGCAAGATAGACGGCGTCGATGATAGCGGTCTGGCCGCCCTCAATATAGAGATTGTCCAGTGCGTCAATGAGGTCGGTTTTGTTATGCGTGAAATGCTGCTCGATCTCGATCTTGTCCCGTCCAACGAACCGGATCACCATCGTCTCATCATCCGGACGGTTGGTGTTGACAAGGATCTTACCCGCCTCGATAACCTTATCCAGTTGAAGACGCAGAGAGCCGGAATTATCGATAACGAGAGCGTAATTTGTCGGCACCTCAGATTTTGAGAAGAAATCGATCTGCTGCAGTGCACCGTCTTCGTAGATCTTAAATTCGCGCTGCTGAATGTTATTTATTGGCCTGCTGTTACGATCGATCACGCGAACGTTCAGGTTTACAAGTTCCGTGTCGACCTTGATGATCTCGTCGGAGTCGTCGATAATTGCCGGCGGCGTTGGAGCGGCGGTGATCGGTGTCGGAGCCATCACGGGCGTCGGCGTTGGTTTTGCTGTGCGGGCCTGGGCAGAGATCTTTGACCCAGCCAAAGGCCCCAGCGTGAATGCAGCTGTTATAAGAGCGGCAGTCGAAAGTGTCAATACGATTCTTTTCATTTTAACCTGACGAATTAGCGAAATGTCGGATTTGCGGTAGCGTAATAGCCCTCACGGCCGCGACTTGTTAGACGCGGCAAACCGCGCGGGGGTTTAACCCTAATTTTCACTTTACGCCATTTTCCGTCAGCTTGGAAGTCTTTTGGGGTATACCCGATCGAGTATTGATGCCGCAGTTCAAGGGCGATACGTTCAAAGATCTCGTCCATCTCAACATCTGTCCGAGGCAAAAAGGATTTGCCGCCGGTAACGGTGGAGAGTTCGTCCAAAAACGACTGTCCCAGCATTCCCGCCGCCGACCCGCTGTCCCTGGCGTTCAAGATGCCGACGGAATAGGTAACGACGTCGGACTCTCTCATCAGGCGGCGGACCTCGCCGAAATTATATCGAGAAGCGTTATCCTGGCCATCGCTGATGATGAGGAGGGCTCGTTTTTGATGAGTTCCGCGCGTGACCCTTTCGAGGCCGAGATATACGGCATCGTACAGTGCCGTGTCGGCCTTTGGCTGAACGAGTGTTAGCTTGCGGAGCAGAGCTTCCCCGTCGCGGGTGCGGTCCATTAGGAGCTGCGCCCTGCTGTTAAAGCCGATCAGGAAATACTCATCTGAAGGGTGGCTGGTTGCTATAAATCGTGAAAGCGCATGCTGTGCCTTGCGGATCTTTTCGCCACTCATTGAGCCGGAAACGTCAAATATGATGCCTATTGAAACAGGAGCGTCACTGTCGCTGAAAAACGTTATATCCTGCTCTTTATTGTCGTCATGGATCGTGAAGGCCCCTTTTTTAAGGCCCGAAACGTAGCGTCCGTAAAGATCGGTGACCGTTACGGTAAGGGTGACGAGGTCCGTCTTGATCCGCACGGGTGAGTCCGGATCGTCGTCAGGAGGCGGAGTTGGCTGCTGAGCAAGGAGTGTTGGAACAGCGGCCAGAAACAGGATCGCCCCTGCAAATATCAATCGCCGCAATTCACCTCGTACAAAATGAAGCTTCACAAAATCCGGTATCGCCATTTGCCTCCCCTTACCTAAAAGTACAACGCGCAGTACTTTCCGCAGATTGATTTTATGATGTAGGCTAAGCCGCCGGGGTTGTTTAGAGGCACCCGAAAAATCGCGAATATTATCTGCACGCAACAATTACGACACGACTGCGTGTTATAATCGACACATTATTTTGCGCTCGATCGTCCTAATATGTTCTGATCGACCCTCCTGATCTCGTCAGGGGCCCATTCTCAAATATGACTGAATTCATTTGCCGATTAGGTACCCCATCGGGCGAGGTCATCACCCGTATGGTTGAAGCGACGGGGGCGGCTGAGGCTCGCACGCGTTTGGAGAGCGAAGGCTTTCGTGTCTTTGCGGTTTCGAGCGCCGAAGAAGGACTATCGGCCGTACTGTCATTCGGGGGCAGCAAAAAGGGCAAGGTCAAACAAGCGGATTTCCTGCTTTTCAACCAGCAGTTATCGGCATTGCTCCGGGCCGGTATACCCGTCCTACAGGCCATCGGGCTGCTGAAGACCCGTTCCGCGTCGGCAAATCTTCGCGTAGTACTAGCTGATGTGGAGGAGAAGATCAAGAGCGGTGTTCCGCTCTCCGAGGCATTCGAGGCTCAGGGCATCTTTCCGAGGATTTACACCGCCTCAATTCTAGCCGGTGAAAAGAGCGGTGCGCTTGATGACGTTCTTTCGCGTTTTGTTACCTATTTGAAGCGCAGCGTTGGCGTGGCGCGTAAGCTCCGCGGAGCTTTGGCGTACCCGGCCTTTCTGCTCCTTGCATCGACGATGATGGTGGCGTTTCTGACGCTTTACATTGTCCCGCGAATGTCAGACCTCTTTAAGAGCCTGAGTGCTAATAAGTCGCTGCCGACCGTGACGCTCGTCGTACTCTGGTTCTCAAATACCATTGTAGATAACATCGTATGGCTGCTGCCTTTGGGACTTGCAGCGGTAGCGGGGATATTTATCTGGGCTCGAACAGGGGCCGGCAAGTTATTGATCCATAAGGCCCTGCTCAAAGTGCCGATCGCCGGGCAATTGATCCGCAACATGGCAACGGCCCAGCTTTCGCGATCGCTGTCCACACTATTGTCCGGCGGCATCACGGTCCCGGATGCCTGGGACATCTCGTCACAGGCGATCAATAATCTCGAATTAAGACGACGCAGCCAGGGAGTTTTGCCGATGATCCGCGAGGGCCGCGGGTTTACTGAGGCACTCGATAAGGCTAACTGGGTGCCGGAACTCGCTTTGGATATGATAGGGATCGGTGAGAAGTCCGGCAGCTTGCGCGAGATGCTCGATGAGGTCGCGATGTTTTACGATGCCGAGGCCGAGGTACGTCTCGAACAGTTCACAACACTGCTTGAACCAATGATACTCCTGTTTATGGCCGGGATCGTGGTGACGATCTTGCTGGCTATATATTTGCCGATCATTCAGATGATCTCGTCCGGGCCCGTGGGTAAATAATAGAGAATTAAAACATGACAGAACAGATCAAACCAGAACCGAGCACCGCAGCGGCTTCGATGATCGAAGTGGCCGATTTCCTCGACAAAGAGCCGCCCGAGGTTCGTGACGCCAAGCTGATGGCCGCCAGGTACAGGATGCCCTTTATCGATCTTTTGCCGCCAGAGCAGCCTTCGCCGATAGACCATGAAGAACTGGGAAAGATACCTGTCGACCTCATGCTCCGTAATCAGTTTGTTCCGCTCAGGCGTGAAGGCAATAACCTGCACGCCGCGATGGCCGATCCGACGAATCTGGAACGTCTAGACGAACTTGAGAACGTGTTGAATGTTCGCATCGTCCCCTATGTCGCCACCGCCGGTGCGATCGATGTCGTGCTGCGCAAGGGCGATTCGACTCAGCGTGTTCTGCAAGAGGCTGCGTCAACGTTTAAGATCTCGCTCGTCAAGGAAACCGAACAGGGCGAAGAGGTACTCGACCTCGATCGCCTCGCAAATGACTCGGAAATGTCGCCGATCATCAAGCTCGTCGACACGATCCTATATAACGCGATGGAATCGCGCTCGTCGGATATTCACATCGAAACCCGTGAACGTGACGTGCAGGTCAAGTTCCGCATTGACGGTGCCCTGTACGCAAAGGTAGATCCGATCGATATCTCGTTTCACCAGACCTTGATCTCGCGTATAAAGGTCATGTCCGAGCTCGATATCGCCGAACGGCGCATCCCGCAGGACGGCCGCTTTCGAGTGCGTTACAAGGGGCGTACGGTTGATTTTCGTGTATCGATCATGCCGACGATCTATGGCGAGGACGCTGTTATCCGTATCCTCGACAAGGAACAGATCAACGAGAGCTTTAAGAATCTCGATCTGGATGTTGTCGGATTTGACCCGGAGGACGTTTCGCGGTTTCGCCTTTATATCAAAGAGCCGTACGGTATGGTACTCGTGACGGGGCCGACCGGTTCGGGTAAAACGACCACGCTTTACGCCGCACTCAACGAGATCCGCAATGACGAGGACAAGATCATTACGATCGAGGACCCGGTCGAGTACCAACTGCATGGCATCGTTCAGATACCTGTTAATGAGAAAAAGGGGCTGACGTTCGCCCGCGGCCTTCGCTCGATCCTTCGTCATGACCCCGACAAGATCATGGTCGGTGAGATCCGTGATGAGGAGACCGCCCAGATCGCCATTCAATCGGCGCTGACGGGCCACCTCGTCTTTACTACGGTCCACGCCAATAATGTTATCGACGTCATCGGGCGTTTTCTCAACATGGGCGTTGAGCCTTACAACTTTGTTTCATCGCTAAACTGTGTGCTTGCCCAGCGTTTGGTGCGGCTGCTGTGCCCGACCTGTAAACGTCCGTACACGCCCTCTGACGAAGAGCTGAACGAGTCGGGTATGCGTCGCGAGGACATCAAATCGGATATCGTCCTTTATCGCAGTGTGGGCTGTGACGCGTGTAACCACACGGGCTATCGCGGTAGAACTGCGATCCACGAACTGCTGGATATGTCGGACACGATCCGTGAAATGATCATCGAGCGGCGGCCGGGGTCTGAGATCCGACGCCAGGCGGAAAAGGAAGGCCTCTCATCCCTGCGGGAATCTGCGGTGAGAAAGGTGTTTCTCGGTATGTCGACACTGCACGAGATCAATCGTGTGACGTTTGTCGAAGAGATCGGAAAGGCGTAGCCGCTAGCCCTGAATGATGCGAGCATAAACGGCGGGGTCAACATTGGCACCGCTGACGACCAAACAGACCTTCATTCCTTCAAA
>JBBQGO010000207.1:0-5117 GCA_038323125.1 Pyrinomonadales bacterium | reverse complement strand
TATGTAAGCGGCGGCAATCATATCCAGCTCCGGCCGGCCGCAGAAACCAGCTATCGAAAACTGGCATTCGCACCGGATAGCAGCCATCTTTATTTCTCGGTCCGTGATCAGAATGACCCGACTGGTGCCGTGTATAAGATCCCTGTATTTGGTGGAGCTCCGCTAAAACTGCTCGATGGTGTCAGCAGTTTCGCTCTCTCACCGGACGAATCCTCCATCGCTCTGGCCCGCGCGGATGCGGAGCAAAAGCAGGACGTCATCGTCATTGCCCCGCTGGACGGTTCGCCGCGGCGCGACGTGGCATCATTTCCCACTGATCTATCGTTTAGGTTCGACACGATCTCGTGGTCTGCAAACGGTGAGCGGCTTGCCGTGAGTGCCTTAAAGGATGATAAGCGTTATCAAAACGAGATCGCTGTTATCGATGTGGCAACCGGCGGTATCACGCGTGTCCCAGTTACCAATTGGCGCGAAATAACAAAAACCGCATGGCTAAAGGATGGCAACGGATTGGTGATCACCGCCGTTGAGAATGGTTCGAATGCGTCGGTTCCGCATTATCAAATTTTGCATGTAGAGTACCCTTCCGGCCGCACTCATAACATTACTGTTGACCGCAGCAACTACGGTGCTTCCTGGCATAATGACGCCGGAACGTCGCTGAGTCTTTCTGATGACACAGAATTCCTTCTGTCCGTTGAGCATCGCCAGTTAACGAATGTTTGGGTCGCGCCTTCGGACGATCTCAACGCGGCCCGGCAAGTCACATTTGGTTCGTTTGGCAAATACGACGGTATGTGGGGCCTGGACTGGACGCCCGACGGGAAACTCATCTACACGACCTCCGATACCCGGAGCCAGTTTATCGCCCAGATGAATTCGGATGGGAGCGAGGCTCATTCCCTTACACAGGCCGGCCAGGTCGACAGCGTGCTGACGCTAACAAGCGACGGTCGATATGTGGTCTTTCATTCAAATCGCGGTGAAGCTTATGAGATCGATATTTGGCGAATGGATATCGACGGGGCGAATCCGAAACGCCTGACGTTTGGCGGAAAGGCCTATCAGCCGGCACCGTCGCCCGACGGCCGATGGGTATATTACAGATCGAACCTGGGCCGCACCGGTGAACTATGCCGCGTCCCGATCGACGGCGGCGACCCGGAATGTTTTGATAAACTCAATGCCGCCTGGGGAAGCTTTTCGCCGGACGGAAAGTACTTTGCCGCTAATAATCGTACCGACAAGAGCCGCCTCACGATCTTTGAATCGGAAACCCTCAGCGTGGTGAAGCAATTTGATATTGCCAAAACGGGAACGCTGTTTATGGGATCGCGTTGGACGCCGGACGGCCGCGCCGTTGCATATCGCGATGTCGATTTTGGATACTGGATCCAGACGATCGACGGCGGTGACCCCCGCCGAATGGAAGGGCTCCCGGAAGAAAGGCTATATAACTTTGCATGGTCTAAGGATGGCAAATGGTTCGCTTTTGTGCGCGGCCAGGAGATCCGCGACGTTGTGTTGATCGAAAACTGGGTGAACTGATCTTCAGGAAATCTGTTCGGCGTTACCTCTGACCTTCCTGTTCAGCTATGCGCCGACCACCTTGATCGCATCAGGTCGGACTGCGGGTTCTGACTTGATGGCCCGCTCTCGCTCCGCCGCTTGGTCCGATTTCGCGCACCCTATCCTTTGCGTCGCTGCTCCTTATTTTGCTCTATTGCCCGGCTGTCATATCAAGTGTCGTTACGCTGGCGACCACGCTGACGGTTATCGGAGCGAACGTATGACGCCGCGATCGGGCCGTGACGGTGTACGTTTGTCCCATCTCGAGTCCTCCAAATTCGAAATAGCCGAATGACGTGGACTTCACTTCGCGTTTCTCGCCTGTGGTATTGGTGAGCACGACCGTGGTGCGTGCGACAGGTTCACCGGTCGCGGTGACTAGTCTGCCCTGGAGGACGGTGTCCGGCTTGGCGGCCATGATCTGTCCGTCTAGTGACACCGCGCCGGCTGTGCCCTCGTTGAACCTGAACTCGCGAATATTGATCGGCGAGGTGGTGCCCGGCTTGCCGATAACATTGAAACGCAGGTGTGCGTACACACCGTCACCGCTTGCGGGGTACGCACCGTAGATGGCCACCTTGAGCAGTCCGGGTTCGGCGACGTTGTGGATCGCAGACAGGTTTGAGCTGAGTGTTCCATCCAGATCAGCTGCAACCTCCGCCGGTTCGATCACGGCCGGGTCGTACTCGATGTCGAACTGATATGCGTTGATACCCGTGCCCTTGAGCCTGGCCAGCGACAGCGGCACCTCGACGACCGAACCCGTTTGTGCGGCCACTTTTGGCAGCGAAGCACTCACAGCATTTCGATCACCGGCAGCCGGAACGGCGGGACGATTGGGCCCCGCAGGGTTCCAGTCGCCGTCGACGTCGCCCATCAGTATCGCTGTGTAGTTCTCGCCCGTCATCGCTGTCGTAACGCTCGGATACATTCTGTTTGCGGGCGTGAACAGCCACGAGCCTCCGAGATTGGTAGGATCGGTGCATAGCCCCACAACGCGCCGTGCGATAAGCGAAGCGTCAAACGAAGAGATAAACCCAACCCCTGCAACCATCGCCGCCTGCTGCTCACTCGCGTTAAACGGCCGCAATCCGACCACGTGCTGAGCGACCTTGGACGCGTCAAGCGAAAAGACCCCATTTAACGTGCCGCACTGCTGCGTTGGTTTCGAAGGCGTCACAATATACGCTCCCGCACCAAAACTATTTAGTAAATAATTGCCCATCGCGTCCGTCATTCCCGAAGTGCCCGGCGATCCGGCGGCACTCATCAGAACCGCCGGTACAGGCTTGGAAACGATCGCGTAGCTCACATTTCCCGCGATCGAGGCGGGAGTTGGGGTCGGTGTGGGCGTGCCCGCCGCATTCACGGCTGCAAGGGCGTCGACCCGTCCGTATCCAAACGAATTATTGGGGATCTGTGTGGATGGTGTTCCGCCGCAAGTCTGGGCGGACACTGTTACCGCAGGATTAGCGGTGTTCTGAAGCAAAGTTTTCGTCGCGGCGATATTACGAGCGAGATGTGGGCGTGCCGACCAAAGGAGTGAAATTACCCCGGCGACATGCGGCCCGGCCATCGAGGTGCCCGACAATGATGAATAAGCTGTGTCGCTGCTTCGCGTCGCTGAGCGAACACTCACTCCGGGCGCAGAAATGTTTGGCTTCAGAAGTGCAGGACTATAATATGTCGACGGACCGCGACTGCTAAAGCTGGCTAATGTGTTAGTGCTGCTGTAGGCTCCCACTGAAAATGAAGCATTATAAATTGCCGCCGGATCGGAGACTGTCGAGCACCCCGGACCCGAGTTTCCTGCTGATACTGCAACAAAGATGCCGGCTGCGGAGGTATTGTTAACGATCGTCTCGAGCTCTGCGCGTGTTGTGCAGCCCTCACTGGCCGGACAGCCCCATGAATTGTTCAATATATGCGGGCGAAGCGTCGGGTTTGGATTGTTGCCGGCAAGATCTGTCGGAGCGATCGTAAACTGAAAACACTCTGCATAGGTTGCGGGTGTTCCGTCGCCGACATTCATATTGCGGCAGCCCATCCATTTGGCCCCCGGGGCAACACCAATTTGATTGGCACCGCCATCGTCACCGACCATCGACCCCACTGTATGAGTGCCGTGGCCGTTGTCGTCGCACGGCGCGGCGGTGTTCGGCCCGCAAACACCTCCACCCGAATGGATCGCGTCAAACCAGTTGTAATTGTGATCCGCGGTCGCACCGTTCCAACCGCGATATTTTGACTTGATCGAATTATGTGACCAGCGAATACCCGTATCCAGACCGCCGAGCACGATTCCCTGTCCTGTAAAACCCATGGCCCAAACTGCGGGCGCGTTCACGTTATTGACACCCCACTCTATCGCATCCGGAGCAGCAGCATCTTTAGGTGCAGGCCGCTCATCAGCTATTGCGGGGTCCTCGATCCAACGCGTTGGCTTGTTCGAATCGATTCTGGCCACGTCGTGCCGAGCCGCAAGCCGTTCGATCATAGATCGGTCTGCATCCAGGACGAGCATGTTTGCAACCCAGAACGCTTGATATGGAACCCCCTCGCTATTCAGCAGCGTTCTCAGATCGGCCTGGGTGCGGTTTGCGTGAGCGATCAACGTTTCGTAAACATACCACCCACGCAGATCATGATCCGTCATATCATTCGCACTACTGACGTCGGCTTGCTCGGCAAGGAATATCACAACAGAAGCACTTTCGGTCCCTGTCGTGGACGCCAGCACATCTTCGGAGATCTTCTTTTGCGAATCAATATCCAGAAGATCCGGCACACCTAAGAAAATCACACTATTTTGCCAGTCCGAGGAAGGGGCTGATCCCCTTATACCGGGCTTAGACGAAGCCATACTCGGGTACCCAAGATACAGTGCTGCGGCGGCCGCAGCAAGTACCACTAATGCAGCTAATAGAGGCGGCCGTAGCCGGCCAGACTTCAATATACTCATATCGTTTTTGATGGGCCGATACGATTTTAGATTGAAACTATGCCGGGGTCAAAGGAACGCAACATTCCCCGCTTGGCCTATTGCTCGGCGATCATTTCAAGGGTCGTAATGCTGTTGGCGACGCTGACGGTTACCGGAGCGAATGTATGGCTCCGCGAACGAACCGTGACGGTGTACGTTTGTCCCAGCTTGAGCCCGCCAAATTCGAAGTAGCCGAATGACGTCGACTTCACTTCGCGTTTCTCCCCCGTAGTGCTCGTTAGTACGACCGTGGTGCGTGCGACCGGGTCACCTGTGGTGCGTGCGACCGGGTCACCTGTGGCCGTGACAAGCCTGCCCTGGATCACTGTGTTGGCCTTGACGACCGAGATCTGTCCATCTAGTGACGCTACGCCGGCTGTGCCCTCGTTGAACCTGAACTCGCGGATGTTGATCGGCGATGTTGTGCCGGGTTTACCGATGACCGAGAAGCGCAGGTTTGCGTAGACGCCGTCACCGCTTGCGGGATAAGCACCAAAGATGGCCACCTTGAGAAGGCCGGGTGCGGCGATATTATGGACGACCGAGAGATTGGAACTGAGCGTTC
>JBBQGO010000206.1:0-5123 GCA_038323125.1 Pyrinomonadales bacterium | reverse complement strand
CGGTTATGTCGCCGGGACTGTTGAATCGCATAGGGACATCATTAAGGGAATGAGCAACGCGATGAGTACCATGGGGTATTACATCGTACTTGCGTTCTTCGCATCTCTGTTTATCGCGGCCTTTGGCCAATCGAATATCGGGGCGCTGATCGCTCTCAAGGGAGCAGGGGCGCTGCAATCGCTCGCTCTGCCGGCTCAGGTTACGATCATCGGCATTATCGGCTTGACCGCCGTAGTCAACCTGCTGATCGGATCGGCTTCGGCGAAATGGGCCCTTTTGGCACCAATCTTTGTTCCAATGCTTATGCAATTGGGCTTGTCGCCAGAACTGTCGCAGGCAGCTTATCGCATCGGAGATTCGACTACCAACATTATAACGCCGCTGATGCCGTACTTCCCACTGGTCGTGGTGTTTGCTCAACGGTACGTTAAGAATACGGGGATCGGAACACTGGTATCGCTAATGCTGCCGTACTCAATAGGGTTCCTGATCACATGGATAATCTTCCTGTTGATATATTGGGCCCTTGGTATCCCCCTCGGCCTGCAGGCACCGTACACGTATCCGTAAGTACATCAAAGGAGGTAAGTTATGCAGGAACAAGAAAGACACCGAGAAAAGGACGATGACAAAACCGAGGAGACTGATGTTCCGGTCGAAGAGGCCGAACATCCGATCCCAGGTATAGAGCATCGCAAGGAACCTGATGCGGAAAACATCATGCCTGCGGAAGATCAGCCCGGCACTCTTTGAGGGCAAGAGTCGTGAGCTTTGTTTTATTAATTCTGATTAAGTTAAGACAGAAGTTGCAACTTTTGAAAGAGAACAGTTTTAGTAATAGGTATTACTCAGGCAGGAGTGATCGGAATGAAAAAAATTGTGTCGGCCTGTGTTTTTCAGCTCGTTCTATCGTCGGGCCTTTGGGCAACGTGGGCACTGATTCCTCTGGATGAGCTCATTAAGGACACCGGTCTAATCGTCATCGGGACGTTGAACTCAGCCCAGGAAGATTATGAAGGTATCGGCAGAGGATATATTTCGGTCGACAGCGTTATTACATCCGGTGCTACGACCTGGGACAACAAACCGCTCGCAAATGGGGATAATATCAAAATAACTTGGGCGGACAACTGGGCCTGTGCCGGGGGAATGCATCTCGGCTGGCAAGGGACGAAAGGGATTTGGTTGCTAAAAATTAAGGACAACGGGACCGTGGTGGCCGGATATCCAGGAAGGTTCATATCCATCGAAGAGCTATATACAATACGCGAACTACTTGGCCGTCAGAAGGAAATAAGATCTGTGGCCGTGGACATATCAGACGTTGACTCTCACTCGCAATTGCGCGAGCCTGAGTCGGCCCAGCAAATAAATAAATTTGATACGACCGAGCAATACTCCATGTCTCGGGCATCGTTCGTCCTTTCGCTATTCGTGTCCCTCTACTGGATCCTATATAAAACGCGATTCAGAATTCGATAATATGGCGGATCTAACAACTAACTTTGCAGGAATTAAGTCACCTAATCCATTTTGGCTGGCGAGTGCTCCGCCGACGAATATGGGTTCGATGGTCGAGCGTGCATTTGACGCCGGCTGGGGCGGGGCGGTGTGGAAGACGCTGGGCGAGCCTATAGTCAACGTCTCTTCACGGCTTGCCGGCCTGGATCAGGGCCCGATGCGATTGATCGGGCTTAATAACATCGAGCTGATCACGGACCGGCCCTTGGACGTCAATCTCAAAGAGATTTACGAGTGTAAGAAGAAGTATCCGAACAACGCTGTCATCGTCAGCTTGATGGTCGAGTCCAAACGCGAGGCCTGGCATGAAATAGTGAAACGCTCGCAGGACACGGGTGCTGATGGCTTTGAATTGAACTTTGGCTGTCCGCACGGAATGAGCGAACGGGGAATGGGGGCCGCGATGGGCCAGGTTCCTGAATATACCTGCATGGTGACCGAGTGGGTAAAGGAAGTTTCGAACCTGCCCGTTATTGTAAAACTGACTCCCAACGTCACGCACATCGTCCCGCCCGGACGTGCCGCGCAGAAGGGCGGCGCTGATGCCGTTTCACTCATTAATACGATCAACTCTGTGATGGGTGTGGATATCGATACACTCATCCCTTACCCAAACGTCAATGGTATGGCAGCCCACGGTGGATATTGCGGCACGGCGGTCAAACCAATAGCGCTCAACATGGTGTCTGAACTCGCCCGTGACGAGGAGTTCGATATCCCTATCAGCGGGATCGGCGGCATAAACACATGGCGTGACGCCGTCGAGTTTATGCTGCTCGGTGCCGGTAACGTCCAGGTGTGTACCGCAGTGATGCATTACGGATACCGCATAGTTGAGGACATGATTGACGGGCTCAACAACTATTTGGACGAGATGGGATTTGCAAGCGTGAATGATATCGTGGGGCAGTCTGTGAGCCGCGTTACCGATTGGGGCAATCTCGATCTCAATTACGACGTAAAGGCCCGCGTCAACAATGAGCATTGTATCCGCTGTAATCTATGCTACGTCGCCTGCGAGGACGGTGCCCACCAGAGCTTTGAGTTTCACGAGGTGGACGGTAAGCGGTACCCGCGGGTGATAGAGGAAGAGTGCGTCGGCTGCAACCTCTGTGCACTTATCTGTCCGGCACCCGGTGCGATCTCGATGATCCGCGTCGACGATGGCGGTCCGACACAAAGCTGGCGCGAACGAACGGCAGGGAACGGATCATAATTGTTTCTAGTCACCTGTCGCCGCGAAGCTTTTGGTGAATTGATCTACCAGAGGTAGGTTTCGTCATATTCGACGTCGTTTTCCTGAAGCAATCTGACGTACTCCGGCTGGAACGGCTCCTTGCGATGATGTTCTTCCTGATCTTCAATATATCTGCGGACGATCTCTCGCTCTTTTGGACAAACTGAAAAACCTCCGTAGCCTTTCTGCCATTCAAATAAACGGGTGAATTCCTTGTGCACCCAAGCCGACGAATCCGCTTTCAGATCTCGCAGAAAATAGTCGAGGCGGTGTTTTGATCTGAGGCTGACTAGCAAATGGACGTGATCTTCGACACCGCCTATCGCTAACGGAACAGCGTCCATTCCCTTGACGATCCCACTAAGGTAGGCGTGGAGGCGTGGCCGCCATTCGTCGTTGATCAGCTTACGCCTTTCTTTCGTTGAGAAGACAAGATGAAAGTTTGAAGTTAAATGAGTCGATGGCATTTGGAGTTGCTCCGATTCTTGCGGCAAAGCCGCTGTAAGAAAGTAGCCAGATGCGAAGCTTCTGGAATAAGTTGGCGATGAGGCTGGTGCGTTGAAGACGCACGCAGAACAATCTCTGTGCGTCTTCAACGCACGAATATGTGTTCATGGTAATCCCGAAGCTTCGCATCTGGCTATTTTCGTTGGCCGCCTTCGCCGCGAAGCGGCCATAAAGAACATTTAGATCTTAGCCTATAGTTCGGCGGTCGATCGCGCTATTGGCAATGCTGCCGAGGGCTACGACAAACCTGTTAAAGTTCGCGAACCTTTCATCGCGGGTAAACCCTTTCACATATCTTGCATAAATCTGCTGGGCGATGGCGGCAATCTTGAATGTTCCGAAGACGTAATAGAAAAGTATGTTTGATATGTCGCGGCCTGAATAGCCGGCGTACATTTCGGCGAGTTCCTGACGTGAAATATTCTCCATTAACACCCGCGGGTTGAATGGCATGTTGAGCATCGCGTCACCCGCGTCGCGGACATCCAATAGCCGAGCGTCGTTCCGAGATCCATCAACGGGTCGCCGACGGTTACCATCTCCCAATCGAGCACCGCGGTTATCTTCGTCAGATCAAGCGGGTCGAGCATGATGTTGTCGAACTTATAGTCGTTGTGAACGAGAGCGGCACCGGATTCGGACGGTATGTTTTCGTTGAGCCAGGCGATGGCAGTTTCGAGTTCGGGCCACTCATCGGTCTTGGCGGCGAAGTATCGCTTTGTCCAGCCCTCAACCTGACGCCTACAATAATCTTCCGGCTTGCCCAGGTCGCCCAGGCCGGCGCCATGGTGATCGAGCGCGTGAAGGTCCACGAGCGTTCGAACAAAGCTCTCGCATACCGATCGCTGCAGCTCGGCAGATCGTCTAAGCTTCTCGGGAGCCCGGCCACGTATGACCAACCCTTTTCGCCGCTCCATCAGGTAAAACTCCGAACCGATCACTGAGTCGCTGCCGCAGTAATACATCGGTTTGGGCGCGGGGCCGAACACTGCCGAAAGCTGTGACAAGACCCGGAACTCGCGTTTCATGTCGTGCGCGGTCTTGACCGTATTGCCGAACGGAGGCCGTCGAAGAACGTATTCGTCGCCGTCGATCTTTACAAGATAGGTAAGGTTCGAACTGCCGGCAGGGAACTGTTCAATATCGATCTGGCCGGCGCCGGGCCGCACGTTCGATCGCAGGTGGCTGAGCAGCCTTTCCGCGTCGATCTCTTCGCCAGGCCGTATTTTAGTGGTTTCCTGCATAACGGTCCGGGCAAGCAAAACAGCTGCGATGGGCCACATGCTTATAACTGTTTCTCTGTGCTAATCTGTGGCTGATCTCAATCTTATGGATTTTAATTATTCAGCAAAGACGATCGATCTGCAAAAACGGCTCGGGGCCTTTATGGACGAGCACATCTATCCGAATGAGCAGGCGTATGTCGATGAAGTAAACGAAGGCGGCCGTTGGCAGCCGCTCGCTCTGATCGAGGACCTTAAGCAAAAAGCAAAGGCTGCCGGGTTATGGAATCTGTTCCTCCCCTCCATTTCGGGCCTGAGCAATGTCGAATACGCGCCGCTGGCCGAGATGATGGGACGTGTTGTTTGGGCGTCGGAGGTCTTTAACTGTTCGGCACCGGATACGGGCAATATGGAGGTACTGGAGCTGCATGGCACGCCGGAACAGAAAGATCGGTGGCTGCGGCCGCTGCTCGATGGCGAGATCCGCTCGTGTTTTTCGATGACAGAGCCTGATGTGGCGTCGTCAGACGCGACTAATATTCGCTCGTCAATATTCCGCGACGGCGATGATTACATTCTCAACGGGCATAAATGGTGGTCAACCGGCGCCGGAGATGCCCGATGCAAATTGTCT
>JBBQGO010000205.1:0-5140 GCA_038323125.1 Pyrinomonadales bacterium | reverse complement strand
GATGTCGCGCTTATAAAATTTAGCAATTTTACATGGCTTCTGTGCGATTCGTTCCCGGTCTTTGCAGCCGACGGATCCGCATTGAAACAGGGCAAGTCTATCTGTCGTCTGGGTTTCCCATTTCCCGAATTTCGTAATTTTGAGTACGACGCGGAAGCGGACGAGATAAGGTGGAACTCCGATCCGCGAAACGTGACCCCGCGCTTTCCTATCGACGGTATGGTGACGCGACTGGTGAACGACCCGACGGGGAACACCGTTGGATTTGAGCTTTCAACGCCCGGCCTGAAAGGGCAGAGCGGCGGCCCGGCATTTGATGTCGACGGCCGCGTGTGGGGTATGCAATCGGCCACGGGACATCTCGATCTCGACTTTGACGTCGATATCGAAGTGCTGCGTTCGGGCGTCAAGCAAAGAGTCAGGGACAGCGCATTCCTGCACGTCGGCCACTGTGTTCATGTCGATATACTGCGCGAGTTCATGCGCAATACAGGTGCGAGCTTTCAGGAAGGTTAAGCGTACGATCAATGCGTATATGAGGAGGCTGTCTCAATAGGCGGCCTCTTTTCGATCCGCCCCGCAATGACACAATTCGTCAAGAAATGGTGACAATAAATGACAGTGAGGGCCGTTGCGGCAGTCGGCTCTTAGCGTTGTGACGGCGATGGTGCGTGTAGGTATGGTGTTCAGCGCTTGAAAAGGCAATGGCACGCTGATTGAAAGGAAAGACTTGACCTGCCCGCCTGAAACATGGCGACTACCTTACATATTGGAGAGCAATTAACAGAAATGAAAAACCAAAAAGGCTTCTCGCTCATCGAGCTTCTCATCGTTGTGGTGATCATCGGCATTATTGCCGCGATCGCGATCCCAAATCTTTTGGCCTCCCGCCGCTCCGCCAACGAGGGTTCGGCGATCTCGTCGCTGCGGACGTATCACGGTGCCCAGGCGACGTTTGCTTCAACGTTCGGCAGCGGTAACTTCGCCGGTGTGCCGTTTAGCATAAACGCATTCACGACATTGGGTGAGAAGGGTATCATCGATAGCACCCTGGCATCAGGTGTGAAGTCCGGGTATACGTTTGCAGGCCACTCAGAGCCCGGCACGTCATCGCAACCGGCTTGCCATCTTGCCCAGGCGTATCCGTCAACCACTGGTCCGGGTGCAACGGGCAGCCGCATCTTTGTCGTTGCAACCGAAGGCGTGATTCACGCAGGCGTATTTACAGGCGCCGCCGGTTGGGGCCCTGGCTCATGCGATATCGCGGTCGGACTCACTGCAATGGGTAACTAACACTCGAACGATATATAGGCCCCGGCGCCTGCGGCACCACGTGTCACAGGCGCCTTTTTCTTGTTTTATCTCCTCACCCGCCACCAAAATAAAGAGCCTGTTAAAACGGGGCACCGGTTAATCGGCCGGTGCCCTTTTTCGTTGCCTAAACGGCAGGTCTTGTCTCATTTACCGGCCGTAAAGCGTTACATGGGCCTTTTTACCTCCGAGCGAGGCCGTTTCGTACCAGAACTCCACAGTTTTGATCACGTGGCCGTCGCCCTGGATGGCTATCGATCGCGAATGTCTACCAACCTCGACATTTTCCAGGTACTCCACATCCTGCTTTACCCCGTCCATATAGGTGATGAGAACACGCGAGAACTTGATAGGAGCATTCTCGACAAGCAAGCGGAGTTCGCGAAAACGTCCGCTGTCGGAGATCTCGATGGTGTCGTGGTCGAGGTCAAATTGAACATCCTCGTCACCGAGATCTTTCCATTCGCCTTGAATTAAAGCGACCCTCTCTACCATTACGGGCACCGACACAGCGACAGGAGCCGCAATGGAAACCGGTGCTACAGAAACGGGCGACGCTCCATTGTAGCTTCGTCCGTAGAGCGTAACGTGGGCCTTCTTGCCGCCTAGCGACGCGGTCTCGTACCAAAATTCGACCGAGTCGATAACGTGTCCGTCACCTTCGATCATAATCGTACGTGAATCGCGGCCGAGTGCAACATCCTCGAGCCATTCCAAATCCTGCTTTGTGCCATCCGTATAATTGATAACCATACGAAGAAATTTGACCGGAGCGTTCTTTACGCTAACCCGCAGTTCGCGGATCCGGCTGCTGTCCTTTACATTGATCGTGTCGTGATCGACGTTAAAATTGACATTTTCATCACCGAGTTTTTTCCATTCCCCTTGCGCTGAGACAGTCGCGACCCCGGCGATCATAAACGTGGCGATCATTAACAAAACGATAAAATTGGTTCTTTTCATAATACAAATCCCCCTTTTCTACAACTTACACCAGCGGTCGGAATAGGTTTGTATGCCAAGAAACATTGCCCCCGACCTCTTTTAGCGAGAAAGCCGAGGGAATATACCCAGTTGTCGGTCTCTTTCCGGGAGCAGAAAGAGCGATGTATTATGTCAACGTGACTCCTGAATTTGAACAGCTAAAAAACGATCCCGATCTTGAGTCAGAATCCGGGCCGGGCGGAACGCTTATATTCCCCGATGGTGACGGATACTGCGTTGTCGGTCCGGAGTTCGTCTCTATGGAAGAAAGCGACGGCTATGCGTTCGGCGAGACCCGTCAACAGGCGATCGCAAATTACCTGACCAAAACTAAAGTCCCACCGCCCTAATGCAGAAGCCAAGATTTACTAACCACCGGGGCGACAATTGAGTCGTCAGATCCGAAGGCGGTACATGCGAAATCAATTGCCGAGGTGCCTGTCATCCAAATCGATTTGATGTAACCTCACCGCTCTTATCGATCTTCCGAGCTACATAGACGGAGTTGACGGATGTTGAACCGGTGTAAGGGTTAGGGAACTCGATGTTGTGTGCAGTTGCCGAGCCGAATACCGTTCTTAGCTGTTTTATAAAGTCCTCGCTGGCCGGGTCGTTGGACCATAGGGCGAACGTCCCGCCGGGTTTTAGCTGGGTTCGTATTTCGGCGAGGCCCTCAGCAGTGTAAAAGGACTGGTTCCCGCCGTCAAGTAGATGTTCGGGCGAATGGTCGATGTCGAGCAGGACGGCGTCAAACGTTCGATCGGGCTCGTTATTATCGAAACCGGTGCGTGCAAGATCAAAAAAATCGCCTTGCCGCAGCTCGCATCTGGGATCAGCGGTGACCACCGTTCCAAGCGGGACAAGGCCTGCCATATGCCAGTCGATCACCGCCTGAAAAAGATCGATGACGAGCAAGCGGCGTACGCTATTGTTTTTCAATGCCTCGGCCGCCGTGTAACCCAGCCCCAATCCCCCGATCACAACATCCAGCTCACCCTGCAGCGGCGCTAATCCAAACGTCGCAAGCTGCCGTTCAGCCTCAGTAAAGAGGCTCGACATCAGGTATTCATCGCCGAGCTTGACCTCAAATACCTCTTGGTTCCGAAGCCGCGGTTCCAACCTCCGGCGAAGTGTGAGATCGCCCAGTGGAGTCGTCTGAAAGCCAAGTTCTTTAACGGTCATGGGCTTTGAAGGACTAGTGACGAATGACGCATAACGAATAACAAACCTGATCAAGATTCCCACAGGTTTAAGACCTCGACGCCGGTGGCGGCGAAATCGCCGGTGTTGCGGGTGACGAGGGTCAAGTCGTGTTCGAGAGCAGTCGCGGCGATCAGAGAATCGAAGACTGGCAATAAGCGTCCGCGTTTTTCGAGTTTTGCCTGCAAACCGCCCCAGGTCCTTGCGGTTTCGAGGCCGAAGGGAAGTATGCGCTCCTCATACCGCGCGATGACCCGGTCGAACCATTCTTCAAGGTCCTGCTTACGTCGGGAAGTCAAGAGCCTCGCGATCCCCTTGTCGATCTCGCCGATCGAAAGAGAGCTTACATAGTGATGTTCTTCGTTGGAGGCACGGAACCAGTCGACCACATTCTCGTTCGGAGATTTCTTGAGGAACTCGGAAAGAGCGTTAGTATCAAGAAGGTAGGCCATCGCTATTCCTCGGAAAGATCGAGCGTTGGGCGGCCCGGGTCCTGATCACGTTCCAGGTTGAGTTCAATACCGTACTTGCGTGCCGGATTATCGAGCAGAAGATCCGCCAGAGGCTTCTCACGCGCCTTTAACCTCCTATAATCCCCGATAGAAATTACCACCGCTGTCTCCTTGCCGTTTTTGGTAATTACCTGCGGCTCGCCCTTGGCCGCATTTGCTACCAATTCGCTAAACTTATTCTTGCCTTCAAATACGGATACGTGTTTCATTCTAATAAATGCTAGCTTAGCTAGTCTGGCTATAGTTTAGCTTGCTTGTGTGGGTTGTCAATCAAAAATTGTCGGCACGGAATCCCATGGCAAACATATTCATACGTCCCAGGCGTGTCGCGGGTTCCTTCCCGTTGTCGTGCTGGTCTGCTTAACACCCGGGCCTCCGCACTCGGGATTTTAATGAGGCTACAATCGTAGGCCATGTGTGGGTAACCACGTTGTTTCCCGTTGACGATTACCGTTAGGCTTGTTTGGGTGAAACGCCATCTGCTGTCTCTCGGTTTGAGTATTACGTTCTTGAAAAACGAACGGAGGCTATGCTAAAGCGGCGAACAACAGATAATTATTCATATTTTTAATAAACACATCATACACCATGTCTAAAACGCTGATCACAGGCGTCGTGACGGTGCTATTTGCGAATTCAATCGCCGATCTCAACGCCAACGACATCAGCGGCGACGCGCCAGCGGCCTTTCTGCTTTATCATTACGGTTGTGTGACCGGGTTAGGCCCTGGAAACGTACTTCGGATGATCAAGCCGTCATTGCTGATCCAAAATTGAGTGTATTGATAAGAAAACCCTCATTTTCCTGGTTCTTCGAGTAAGTGGCTCATTTAACTACCCTCCTAAGGAAATCCACCGAGAAATAGCTTTAACTCTAATCCTACCTGTGTTTAGCGTGAAATTCAGTACTTAGCGGGATCTGTCCGCAGAGGAACGCCCATCGTGTACAGTATCGTCCCAAATAAATGGCTAAACAACGGGCGAAATGACAAGAACCGTTGGCGAAATCATTTCGCCGCTAGAAAAACGCCTAAACAACTAATATTGTCAGAAAATAACTACCGCAGGAAATAAACAACTTGTATAGTGACAAAAACAACAGTTAAGCCATTATTCCGTTGGCGAAATCATTA
>JBBQGO010000204.1:0-5147 GCA_038323125.1 Pyrinomonadales bacterium | reverse complement strand
CAAGGCACTGTCCAGCCCGCGGTTCTCTACCAGGCGGCGCTCGGCGGTAAAGGTTTTTCCGTCAAATAGCGGCAGCGTCAAACTCTCGGCCGAGATGACCGAAGCGACCACCGACCGGTCAAAAACTATGTTAGCTTCGCGCTGCGACGCGACCGATATCCGCTTGGCTACCGGCACTGTACGCGGCGCACTCTCAAGAGCAAATAGCCCGTTGGCCCGGCGCTCGCCCCCAGGCTGTGCGATCCCGGTGAAACCGAGGAAAAGGACTAAAACACCTATCGATAATACAATTTTCATAATTCACCTGTTGCTGATAATAAATGTCGGAACCATGCCACCGCCCGACGAGACGTTAGCGAGTTCGCTAGAGGACAAGCGTGTGAACGCCGAACCAACTTTTCCCATAAATAACAGCGGGTCGAGGTCAACGAGCTGTTCTACCATTTCCCAGTTCCCCTCCTCGTCGGTCAGCATTGGAAATTGTTCCTTTGCCGTCTTGACCCGTTCCTGGACAAGATAATCACCATTCGCGAGTGCTAGTTCGATCGCGTCGTTCCATTCGGACTTATTCGAATTCCAACCTATATAGATGCCATGGCCACCGTAATCGTCATTTGGCTTTAAAACAAGCTTTTGCGGATTGGAGCGGGTCCATTCGACGAGATCGATGGCCTCGTCATTGTTGATCGTCTGCTCGTCGCGAAACATCCGCGTCCAAGGCACATGCGCCTTGATCGCCTCCAGCTCGTCAGCATTAAAAAGTTCCGAGTACCTTTCGTTGGTCAGAACGGCAAAAATCGCCTTCTTATGTACCAGTTTACCCCGAAAACTGTTCACCATGCATATCGCACCGTCCCTGTAAGCATCGACCAGTGCCGGATACTCATCCATTATCGGCAAATATTCGTTGACCAGCAGCCGTTTGTAGACGATGTCGATGGCTGTTCCGCCGGCCGACAGGGTTGAGCCGTCATATTTCAGTTCATCGGGCGAACATATGATCGACGGGCAATCGTTGGCCTCAAAATAGGCTTTGAATAGTTCAAACTCCTTGAGCGTCGGCAGGTCCTTGAGGTCAACAATAGCGATGCAGGGCTTTCTGTCCGGTTTGCGGCCGAGAAACTCTTCATAGCACTGCAGGATCGTGTCCAGCATCTTTGACCGGCCCTCGAGACTTCGAATCTTGTAACGCTCGCCAAACTTTTTCATTACCGGCAGCAAGGCAAAGATCTCGCTTGCCGAATCGGAATACGCGACGCCGGCCGGGCTCTCGCCGTTAAGTTCGACATAGCTATAGGCGTCAGCGGTCAAGAACGAATCTAGACGCGAGGTCGGGGCAACGTGGTCATATCCCGGATCGATCTTTATCAGGTCACGCTCGATCGCGGTGACACCAAGTTCGTCCAGCAGTTTGTCGTCGAGAACCGCCGCGTCCTTTACTTTTTGAAGAGCTCCAAAGATCGTCTCGCCGATGGCCGTCACGCGCTCCCAATCGTCCTCCGTGACAAAATGCGGGCGAAGGTACGGCGTAAGGCGGCGCCCGCCAAAAATGAGCTTCGAGCCTTCTAATCCGGTATCGAGCATCTGTTGAGAGGCAGATGCAAGTTCGGCGTCCTCAAGTAGTTCGTGATAATGTGCTACGGCTTCAGTGAGCATATTTAGGACCATGCCGCTCTAGGCTGACATACTCAGGATCTCTTTGAATTCATCTTCGGCCAGCGGCATCACCGAAAGCTGCGACTGCCTCACGAGTTTTATATTGGCAAGGGCGAGGTTCGCCTTGATGTCGGCAAGGCTCACGGGTTTCTTTAGGGGTTTTGACGGTTTCAGTTCCACAGCCACCCATTTCTCGTCCGTCGGGTCGGGAAACGCTGTCTTTGAAACCACTGCGATGCCGACCACCTCCTTGCCCGTGACCGAATGATAGAACAGTACCTTATCGCCTTTTTTCATAGCCTTGAGATTGTTACGTGCCTGAAAGTTACGGACGCCGGTCCAGTCGGTCTGGCCGTCTTTGACAAAATCGTCCCACGAATATGCCTCGGGTTCTTGTTTTACCATCCAATAGTTCATAGTGTTTTAACAGATCCGGCGATACCTCGCCTCATAAAATGCCAGTATCCCATGCCCGATCAACCCAACAGCCGTCAATCCGACAAGTATTCGTCCGTAGGTAGTGTTCAGGATGGAAAGCAGGGAGGCGTCGAGCCCGATCCCGCTGTCAGGGTTGCCGTAAAACGCCGCACGGATAAAGAAATACCCCATTATGACCATCAGCAGTGCCCGGGCAGTAAAGCTCAGAACGCCAAGAACGCTGATAAAGGTTCGGTGCGGCCCGGATATTTCCCACAGACGATAGTTGTCGCGAAACCTGCCGCTGATGCCGCTGTAGCATTCATTGACGCCCGCGCCCATTACGCCGAGCCCGATCACAAATAGCAGTATGGCCCCAAATACAGGCACGGCCAACAGCACGGCGATAAAGGTTTCCTCAACCTGGCTACTCGCGTCCGACGCCCTGGCGGCAAGGAGTATCTCAACAGCCGCTGCCCCGAGGCCCAAATAGAAGAACCCGATACCGATCGAAACGATGCGGACGACTATCCCCTTTAGTCCCGTACCTAGATCATCGACATCGGCGGCCCCGCGAAGAATGTTCCAAAGTCCGTGTCCCGCTGCTCCGACGACAAAGATGATCAGCAGGATGCTGCCAAATTTTTCGCTGGCGACGGCGGCCAAGACACCTCGCGAGTCAGCGATCTTGCCGCCGAGCCCGGCAACGAGCATAACCGCGAGCGTTCCAATAACGATGAACAGGATGCCCTTTGTATAAAACCCGAGACGCGCAAGCTTCTTAACGGCGGGCCGCTGCACTGTCTCCTCGGCCGCCTCGACCGTCTTGTCAACCGCATCTCCGATCGCCTGTTTCGTTTCGTCGTTCACGGTTCAAATAAGGATCGAAAGAGCCGACCGTACGAAGGCCGGAACGATTACGAGACTACTTTTTCTTTGCTCCGGCCGCTTTCTTGTTCAGCCACTTTGCCCAACGCTCGAGCGCTGGGCGAAAGGGTTTGAACACCTTGGCACGCCAGCTGCCCTCGGCCTGTTTCTCGCTCCAGGCTTTCAGGTTCTTTTCCGCGTACTGCCGTATCTGCGGTTCCAGACTTCCCCGCTTTACCGAATGCCGCAGAGTCAGATAATAATGCTGCCCTACGAGCGAGAATAAAAGCCCGGCCAGATTGCCCTTAAAAGAGCTCTTGGCCATAAACTTTTTCATGAAACCCTCGGTCGGCATCAGCAATGCTCCCATCGACATCTCGAACCAAGGTGCCTGATTTTGTACTCGGGGGTGATAGAGCCCCGGGAGGTCGCCCTTTATCGGAGTATCCAGATTCTTCAGCCGAGGGTCATTTATATAATCAACTAGCTTAATTTTCTCAACGCCGCGGATCTGTTCGACCGGAAGATGGGCGAGGACCTTGTTTATCATCCCTTCAGTATCCTTTGGAACCGGGAATGATGCTGCATTTTCAATGCGTATCTTTGTGACCTTTGCGGTCCGTTGGCCCGCGGTTTCTATTGCCATAACTGCTGTAAATTGTAATAGGTAATCGGCGAATAGTAAATTACGCCACAATCTTGTCGCACGAAAGCAACAGAACCACGGCATTCCATCGAACGAACCGCTCGGGACCCGCTAAAATGCTGGCCTCACACACCGAACACATGTCGGCACGAGCCTTGCAACATGCTTTGAGCGAACCACGCAATTAAGATGAAACAAACAACGCTCGCAGCAGCAATATCCACGACCGGTTTCGGGCTCCATACGGGTACCGAGGTCAACCTGTCGCTGCGGCCTGCCCCCGAAAACACAGGTTATATCTTCGTCCGGACCGATCTGGACAATTTTGAGATACCCGCATCCGTCGAATATATTTCGCACTGCGCATACGCGACCACTCTCGTGCGGCGAGGTGTCGTTCTATCGACCTGCGAGCATCTGTTATCGGCCCTGCGCGGTGCCGGAGTCGACAACTGCTTTATCGACCTCGACAACATCGAGATCCCGATAATGGACGGTTCGAGTGAAAACTGGATCGAGCTGATCGAACAGGCCGGGCTCGTAGAGCAGGACGCCCCGAGACGGGTATTTCGTGTGCTTGAGCCGGTCACATTCGAACAGGACTCGCGCAGAATGTCCATCGAACCCGCCGACGTCTATGAGATAGAATGCGTCATAGACTTTCCACACCCTTTCATCAATAGACAGGCATTTAACTTTGTTCTGAACAACGGTTCATTCGGCCGCCAGATCGCCTCGGCCCGCACGTTTGGCTTTACGTCCGAGATCGATATGCTCCGCAAGGCCAACCTCGCTCTCGGCGGGTCGCTCGATAATGCAATTGTGCTGACCCCTGACGGAATGCTGAATGAAACGCCTCTTCGATTCGACGACGAGTTCGTTCGCCACAAGGTCCTCGACATAATCGGCGACTTTGCCCTGATCGGTATGCCGCTCCAGGCAAAGATCACCGCCGAAAAGAGCGGCCACTCGGTCCACGCTTCCCTAATGAGCAAGCTGCTTAAAGCAGAACACGCCTGGGAGATAGTCGACAATACAGAGTAAGCCGATCTGTCAGAACCGTAGATGCTCGGCGGAGGTTGTTGGACTTGACGAAACTACCTATTGACTTTAGCCTGCCTCGTAATCGAACGGATCGGTCACGAATTTTATGCCTCCTGCCAACGCGATTGACCAATAGAGAATGGCGTTCGCCGAAACGGCGATGCTGATCTGAAAAAGCTCTGATCCCGACATATCAGGAGAGGCGCGGTTGTTTCTATTGTCAGGAATTCAACGCCCGCAGGCTTTGGCTCACGGTGTCGTCGCTCTGTCGAACATTTGTTTACAACGCTGGTGGTACAGCGGCGCTCCGTCCAGGTCCCATCAATCCGAAATATTGTCCGGAGATGAACCTCGATCGTAGATCGTATCTTACCAATTAAATGATTTAACAAACGGCGAAATCGCAAGAACCGTTGGCGAAATGATTTCGCCGACGGAAAAATGCCTAAACAACTAATATTGTAAGAAAACAACTACCCCAGGAAAAAAACAACTTGTTTAGTGACAAAAACAACAG
>JBBQGO010000203.1:0-5158 GCA_038323125.1 Pyrinomonadales bacterium | reverse complement strand
GGGGGCATGGGCACGTTCACTGTTCCTTCGCTTATAGTGTCCGATGTTCTGGATACCGTTATTGTGAGCATTATCCGGCCTACACTTCGAGGGTGCTTACAAGAGGGGTATCCGTTTCGTGGAATTCTCTTTCTAGGTTTAATGATGACGTCGGATGGCCCAAAACTCCTTGAATACAATGTCCGTTTTGGCGATCCTGAAACACAGGCAATACTGGTCAGGCTCGAAACCGACCTGGCAGAAATATGCACATCGATGCTCAACGGCACCCTGTCTGCGGCCGACACCCGATGGAGTCCGGGGAGCTCGGCTTGCGTCGTGATGGCGTCAAGCGGTTATCCGTTAAAGCCGCAGACCGGTGACATCATCCGCGGTCTCGACGACGCTGTGGCAATAACCGGGGTGGAAGTTTTCCACGCGGGAACCAGATCTGCCGGATGGCCGGTGTCATCGGCCCAACCGACGGAATCGTACGCGACGGCGGGCGGGCGCGTTCTCGGGGTCACCGCAACGGCGGCTGACCTCGACAGCGCTCTGGCGTTGGCGTACTCGGCAGTTGACCGGATCGTGTTCGACGGTATGCAGTTTAGACGCGACATCGGCCGGACGTAAATTTACTAAACGCCGCCGGCCTTGACGGCCGCCGCTTTGCGGCCAAATTCGTCCGCCTCTTCGCGTAAACCGTGTATTCGGCAGAACGCCTCCAGCCTCTCATACCTCTCAGCCTGATCAATATCGGAGAACCAGCATATCTTGGCGGTGCATTCGGGGCAGGCGTCGATCGGCCTTCGATCTGTCTCGGCCAGGTGATTCGAGCCGCTCATGACGCATTCGTATTTAGTGCAATGCCGCATTGAGAACATATGCCCGGTCTCATGGGCGGCGATCTTTAGTGTTCGTCTCAGAAAGCCTTGCTCCCCGGTGTTGTCGTCAAGCCTCGAAAGCGACCAAACGCCGACGCGTTCGGCGAGACTGGCTTGGCCGAAAACGTATTTCATCGTTTCATCTGGGTAAAGATCGTCGGCGGTAAACGCTATCAGGGCCGCGGCGTCGTTTGGCAATGTGCGTTTCAGGACATCGTTGAGAATATATCCTGTTCTGACCTGCCGTGTACGCGTGGTGCGGTTCTGCCGCACATTCGATCCCGTGGCATTCAGCTTTTGCACCGGCAGCAATTGCACCGGCAGATCGTAAAAGACCTCGAGATAGCCGGCCGCTGCGTCTATAACTTTCTTTTGTTTAGAATTGAACGAACCTAGCGGGAGTATGTAGATAGTGTGCCGCACGGGGGTCGGCGTGGTCGGATCGGCGTCCAGATACTGTTCAAAAGTCTGACCCGGTTCGTTATATGCCGCAAGCCAATCGGAGGTCGCGGGTTTGGCCATCGGCTTGAAAAATGGCTCTATCTTCGTGATCGTTTCGCGAAGTTCCTTTCGTACCTTCTTCGCCTCACGGGCCGCAGCCATGTTGGATGGGAGAACGTCCGGGCTCCGATCACATCCGAATACGACGAGGGATAAAAGGATGACAAAGCCTAACAACGCTGCGTAACTCTTTCGCTGCTTGCCCAACGTTCCGGCCTTAATATTCTTGAACGGAAGACACATAGGACTCGAAATTTCGCTTCATCTCACCGAGCGAATCTCCACCAAACTTCTCACGCATCGCATTTACGAGGACGATCGCGAGCATCGCTTCGCCGATGATCCCGGCGGCAGGGACTGCTGTAATATCGGAGCGTTCAAAAGCGGCCTCGCTGGGCTCCTTTGTGTCGATATCAACGGAACGTAGCGGCTTGCGCAAGGTCGAGATCGGTTTCATATAGCCGCGTACACGCACCTCTTCACCGTTTGTGATGCCGCCCTCAAGGCCGCCGGCACGATTTGTACGGCGAATGAACGCCCCGCGAGGAATGTCTGCGTCAAGATTAGCTGCTGCAGCCGCGTCAGTATCGCCACTGGGTTCGGCAGCCGGATGCGCCAATCCTAAATCCGCGTCTTCCGCTGAAGCGGGGATCGCGGACCCCGAAAAGATCTCGTCGTGAACCTCGGACCCGGGCTTTCCGGAGTTGGCTACACCCGTTCCGATCTCCACCGCTTTGACGGCGTGGATGGACATTATGGCTTGGGCGATGCGTCCATCGAGCTTTTCGCTCCAGGAAGTATACGAGCCGAGGCCGACCGGGACGTCTTTTGCGATCACTTCAAAGATGCCCCCCAAGGTGTCGCCATCGCTCTTTGCCTTATCGATAAGCTCGATCATCTGTTTCTGGGCCATCTGGTCAACGCAGTTGAGCGGGGAATCGGGCGGCAGGGCCGAGACCTCGTCCC
This sequence comes from Pyrinomonadales bacterium, assembly GCA_038323125.1. GTDB lineage: Bacteria > Acidobacteriota > Blastocatellia > Pyrinomonadales > Pyrinomonadaceae > OLB17. Next base: position 2,828 of record JBBQGO010000203.1, on the reverse strand, counting down.
ATTCCCTCCATAGCGGGACAGCCTGCACGTGGCCGAGTTTGATCACATGGCTTTTGATATCGATACCGAATTGGGATAACAATTGTCTGGCGATCGCACCGGATGCTACCCTTGCAGCAGTTTCGCGTGCGGAGGACCGTTCCAGGATGTCGCGAAGGTCGCGGGTTTGATACTTCTGCCCTCCGGCAAGGTCGGCATGGCCCGGACGCGGGCGGGTGACTATGCGGGGATTTGCAGGTTCGTCCTCGAGTTCCTCGATCGACATAACATCCTGCCAATGAACGAAATCCTTGTTCTCGATCGACAGAGAGATCGGCGACCCCAGGGCCTTGCCGTGACGGACGCCCGAGAGTATCACGACCGTATCCGACTCGATCTTCATACGGCCGCCTCGTCCATAACCCTGCTGACGTCGACGGAGTTCGTAGTTGATCCCATCGATATCGATCGGCAGTCCGGCCGGCACACCTTCTATGATCGCAAATACAGCCTTGCCGTGAGATTCGCCTGCGGTAGTGAATTTGAAGAACATAAGAAATTTAACCACAAAAGAACCGCGAGGAAAATCGTGCCAGCGATTGCTAATCAAGCGACGAGGACTTTTTCGCGCCTGATGAGATCCTTCTGAAATAAGCTGATCGCCGTTGAAGCCTACGGTATATAAGTTCCACACGTAGTTTAGACCCTTGCAGGGATTGACACCGAACTCGTAAATGCTTGCTCTTGAGCTTGCGGTGCCCGATAATTCCGAGTATGGATTACCGAGATTACATTACCATTGAACCGAACAAGCGTGGCGGAAAACCGTGTGTGCGCGGGCTTCGCATCACGGTTTACGAAGCGCTTGAATACCTTGCCTCTGAAATGACGGACGAAGAAATACTTGACGACTTTCCTGAACTGACGCGAGAAGATTTGAAAGCCTGCATTGCTTACGCTGCCGACCGTGAACGCCGTTTGATGACTGTTCCTATTGCCGCGTGAAATTACTGTTTGACGAAAATCTATCGCATAAATTAGAGCGCGTCGTTTGACTGACATTTTTCCTGATTCGGTTCACATTCGAGATGTCGGTTTAAAAGCAACTGACGACCCGATGGTTTGGCACTATGCGAGAGATTTCGCTCGTCGGAATTTCGGACGAGTAATGTTCAGCCGGATGCCCGATTCCCCGCGTCCACCGGCGGCACCTGCTTCTTTCGCCTGAGGACGATCAGGCCGATGCTTGAAATGATCAACAGGCCGCCGAGTCCTGTTTGAGGCGGCAGGGTCTCGCCGATGGTCACGGCGCCGATGACGACCGCGATCAGCGGCGTGACGAGCGAGATCATCATTGCCTTTGTCGACTCGATCCGCTTTAGGAGCCAGTAATACAGCCAAAACGCTGCGATCGTTCCAAAAATGGTCAGGTAGAGCACGCAGACGATCGCCTTCCACGACCAGTTGAACGAAAGCGGATTGCCCTCAACGATCAGGCTGTACGCGATCAAAAGCGGCAGCCCGCACAGCATCTGTCCGAACAGAAGTGCCCCGGGGTTAAATGCACCACCCTTTGCTTTAATAAGGATCGAGGCCTGAGCGGCGGCATACGACCCGACGACGACGCCAACGCAGCCCAGAAACGCCATCAGGCTCTGTACCTTTAGCTGGTCGACAAAGATCACCGCAACACCGATGATGCCCAGGGCAACGGCGAAAACCTTGAGTTTTGTTATACGCTCGCTTGGCAAAAAGATCCATGCGAGCATCAAGCCAAACACCGTTATCATCGCCTGGAGCACCGCCGCGAGTCCCGACGTGATGTACTGTTCGGCCCAAAAGACCATGCTGTAGTTGACCGCAAACTGGAGCACGCCGGTTATTGCGACCAGTCGCCACTCATCCCTGGTGCGGGGCAGCGGTATCTTCTGAACGCGAATTACGACGAAGAGGATGGCGATCGCCAGCAGGAATCGTGCCGAGGCGAATGCGATCGGCGGCAGATCGTCGAGGCCGACCTTGATAAAGATCCAGGTCGTCCCCCAGATCACACAGAGTATTGACCAGACGAGTATCTTCATTTAACCCGGATCAAACAATAGAAAATTCTGGCCCGCGAATAACGCGAATTGACGCGAATAGGCCAACGGATCGGAGACCTAGTCTGGACCTTCCATTGCATCCGGAACTTCTTTGATAAACATCCATAAGATTTTGCTTTATTCGCGTTTTTTCGCGTAATTCGCGGGCAATATTCCTAAAGGCGGCTCGGGTTTAACTACGTTCGTAAAAGCTAAGCGCCGTTTCGCCCTGCTTGATCATACGCCAGCGACGCAGGTGATAGACCTCATCCGGTACCGGCTTTTTCGCTCTATGTTCGACGACCAGTACACCGCCTTCGCGAAGCAGGTCAGCCTTTGTCCCAAAATCGTGGAGAACGAGTGAGTGATCGGCATCGTAGGGAGGGTCATAGAATGCTATGTCCCATCCCACGGCGTGCCCGCGGCCCGTAAAGGTCTCAGCCGCAAGGCCGAGTATCTCGGTGTGTGATTCGGGAACGCTCAGTTTGTCAAGGTTTTCTTCGATCAAGGCACAGGCCTTTTTTGACCGGTCAACGAACGTAACAAAGGCCGCGCCGCGTGACAATGCCTCGATCCCCATCGCCCCAGTTCCGGCACATAGATCTAAAAAACGGGTCTCTTCATCGATCCTTGGGGCCAGGATGCTGAAGAGCGTTTCGCGAAGCCTGTCCGAGGTTGGTCGGGTTTTATTATCGGCCGGGCTTTTGAGAACGCGGCCGCCATATAACCCCGAGATCACACGCATAAGGATCTAGTGTAGGTACTTGG
>JBBQGO010000202.1:0-5188 GCA_038323125.1 Pyrinomonadales bacterium | reverse complement strand
TTCGGCCGCGTGTCAGGCTTTCAGCGATTCGGTGATACGTCACGGCCTGTATAACCTTGGAGGCGGAACCTCAAATGCCTTAAAATTGCGCGAATTGATTAGCCGGCTCGAAAGCGTGTCGGGCCTGCAGGCAGTGATCGACGACGGCACCCCGTTACCGGCTCCCGTTCCAATGAATTACGTGACCGACCTGGGGTTAATAGAACAGGAACTGGGCTGGTCGCCTTCGATAGGCCTCAGCGATGGGCTCAAGTCGCTCTTTTGATTCGGCAGCAGAATTAAAGAGGTTGATTCCGTGCGGTTTAGTTCCCCCGCGCGGTGCGTTAACATTCCTTGATGGACGTATGCGATCGCAAAGAATCAACGAGTCCGATCCTTACTAGCTCATGAAAGATGAAAATACTCGTTCGAGGTACTAATTGGATCGGCGATGCCGTGATGTCAATACCGGCCATGCGCGAGTTAAGGCGCGTCTTCCCGGACGCTCGGATCACGCTCCATACGCGTTCCTGGGCCGAGGGCCTTTTTACCGATGCATCGTTCATTGATGAGATCGTTCCTTTCGAAAAAAGCGTCTGGACGATAAGAGACGTTTACCACAACTCCCGGTTCTTACGCCCGGACGGGTACGATCTCGTGGTCGTCTTCCCCAACTCCTTCGAATCGGCAGTCACTTCCCTATTGTCGGCTATCCCACGGCGGATCGGATACAACAGAGATCTGCGTGGCCTGCTTCTGACCGATCCGATCGCGGTGCCCGAATGGAAGGGCCGTCGTCACGAGGTCTATTATTACCTGAATCTCGTGGCCGAGGTTGAACGCCGCGTGCTGGGCCGCAGCACGATCTCTCTCGCCGTGGCTGACACGACGGTTGAATTGTCGGAAGAACGCAAAATAGCGGCCCGGCACAGGTTGGCGAAAGCGGGCGCCGATCCGGAGAAAAAGACAGTTGCCATGGGCGTCGGTTCGACCAATTCGATGGCAAAGCGTTGGCCCGCTGAGAGATATGCACAACTAAAGGACATGCTCGGTTCCAGGCTGGGCGCTAACGTCGTTCTCCTTGGTTCCGCAAAAGAACGCGAGGTGTCCGAACTAGTCGCGAGGTCCGGCCTCGGCGCCATCAATTTTGCGGGTAAGACAGACCTCGGCCAGGCTGCAGCTTTACTGGGCGTCGTAGATCTCTTTATCTGCAACGATATGGGCCTGGCTCATGTCGCCGATGCGGTCGGCACTCATACCATAACTATTTTCGGCCCGACAAACTCAGCCACGACCAGGCCATTTTCTGATAGGTCGGAGATCCTCAGGAAGGATGTAGAATGTTCGCCATGCATGCTCCGAGATTGCCCCATCGATCATCGCTGTATGACCCGTTTAACTGTCGAAGAAGTATTTGATGCGGCTGAATTCCATCTGATGGAGGAGCGATACGATGTTGTTGAAGCAACCAGCGATCTTTCTTGACCGCGACGGTACGCTGATCGAAGAAGTAAATTACCTCTCGCGGATCGAGGACCTACGCTTTTTTCGATTTACTGCCGATGCAGTAAAGCTGTTCAAGGACAATGGTTTCTTGTTGATAATTGTAACAAATCAGTCCGGTATCGGGCGTCGCGTGTACAGTGAGGCCGCAATGCATGCGATCCACGACGAGATCCAACACAGGCTCGGTAACGCCATCGATGGATTCTATTTTTGCCCGCACCTGCCGGACGCAGGCTGCAATTGCCGGAAACCGGGCGCAGGCATGATCGAGGCCGCTAAACGTGATTTCGAGATAGATATGGACAAGTCATGGATCGTGGGCGACAAAAAGATCGATATCGAAGCCGGCCAAGGCGTCAGACTTAGGAGTGCTCTCGTCTTAACCGGGTATGGAGCCGAGCATCAGCATCTGCTCACAACCGCCCCGGACATTGTATCAGCCAATTTGGGAACAGCAGCGGCGGAAATTGTCAGGGGTGTTGGCTGAAACTCATCTCAGGTTCTTCCGAAATCGTCATCGAGCCTTACGATGTCGTCCTCGCCAAAATATTTGCCCGTCTGGGTCTCAATAAAAACCAATAGTTCAGATGCTTCCGGGTTCTCAACGCGGTGGGCGTCGCCGGTCGCGATATCAAGCGCCTGACCGGCCGCGACTAGTATTTCACCTCCGTTTAATGTTACTTTAGCTGTACCGCGCACTACGAACCAGTGCTCGGCGCGGCGGGAATGCTTTTGATAGCTCAAACGCTTTCCCGGCAATACCTCGATTCTCTTTACTTTATAATTATCACCTTCGTCCAGAACGGTGAAACTACCCCAGGGACGTTCATCAAAGACGGGTGAATTGTTCTCGTTTTCGGTAGTTTTCATATTCAGGCCACGCCGAATGTTCAGTTTAGACGAAAAAGACTCCGATGCAAATTCCGGGCAGATGCAGAGGATCCAGACGCTTATTATCGGGCGTTTGATGGTGATCTTTATGCTGCTCGTTGCGAGCTGGTTTTGGTCGAGCGGTACCCTCTCGCTGTCGTTTGAAAACTTCCCTCAGGGCCTATTTCTCGTCTTTCTCATTTCGGTCGGCCTAACTATCATTTACTTCTTTCTGCTGCGTATCACCAAGAGTTACGCCTGGCAGATACGTGCGCAGTTTTTCCTCGATGCACTGCTGATCACCTGGCTTGTCTGGAGCACTGGTGACCTTTCATCGCCTTACATCACGCTGGTTATAGTTTTAATCAGTGTCGCAAGTTTCTTTATGAAACCGCTCTCGACTCTCCTGTTAGCGGTGGTTTGTGCCGCTATGTTCATTTCGCTGGTCATCCTCACGGCAATGGCCGCAATACAAAGCTACGGGCCCGAGCAGGAACTAGGTAAGATCGTACAGATCGTGAGCTTTCACATGGTCGCACTACTTGTGGTCGGCCTGCTCGCCTCCAAGCTGGCTAAGGGCCGGTCGTCGGACGAGGAACTCCAGGAAACTGCTAAAACGCTTGCCAGCCTTCGGGCACTTCATGAACGGATCGTCGAATCGATTCGTTCCGGCCTCGTGACGACCGATCTGGACGGCACCATCTTTACGTTCAACGCCGCCGCCACCGAGATCACGGGATTTCGCCTGGACGAGGTACAGGGGACGTCGATATATGAGCTATTTGGAGATATAAAAGAGCCGATCGATCTCTCGCTCGCAGCCGCTGGCGGCGGCGAGCAGCTTCCACGTTTTGAGACAGACCTCACGACCCCGGACGGTTTTGCGGTACGCATCGGTTACAGTGTGTCGCTGCTATTTACCGAAACGAATGATGCAACCGGCCTGATCATCACTTTTCAGGACCTGACGGAGATCCGGTCGATGGAGGAGAGCGTTCGACGAAAAGACCGGCTGGCGGCCGTCGGACGGGTAGCGGCCGGGCTCGCGCACGAGATAAGAAATCCACTTGGAGCAATGCGCGGGGCCATCCAGGTACTCGAATCGAGCACAGAGCGCGAATCTATGCAGGCAGGGCTGATGGAGATCATCCTGAAGGAATCTGACCGGTTGAATAGTATAATCACAAACTTTTTGAGTTATGCCCGTCCTGCCGCAGTTGATTTTACTGACGTAAATGTCACCGACGCTATCCGCGACACCGTCACGCTGCTGCGTCATAGCCCGGACGTTACCGACAAACATATATTGACAGAAGATCTTGACGGGGCAGGCGAGATCGTGATCAGCGCTGACTCCACGCAGTTAAAGCAGATCTTCTGGAACCTGGCTCGAAACGCGATACAGGCTATGCCGGGCGGAGGAACGCTCCGAATCGGACTTGAATCGATTCCGAACAAGCGGATCAGGATCATCTTCGAAGATACGGGTTCGGGGATGTCGCCCGACCAGGTTGAACGACTGTTTGAGCCTTTTTCCAACTCGACGTCAGGTGGGACCGGCCTCGGCCTTTCGATCGTCTATCAGATCGTCAGGGACCATAACGGTGCGATAAATATTCGCAGCCAGGAGGGCAAGGGCACTGTTATCACCGTAGACCTGCCCCGTGATGCTCGCCGTGCTGCAACGACAAATACAAGGCGAAGCGGCGAGGCCGCGAAGGCTTCAAAACTGAAGGAGTTTTTGAATGTCGATGAGCATGAAACCGAGCATCAGTCATGAGCCGCGATCATGGATATTGTGAGAACGGGCGCAGCAGCAATAGGGTTCCGAGTGCCTTGGGCCAAAGCCCCTACGCTCGCCAATTTTTTCTCTTCGTGCTCTCCGTGCTCCGTGCTCTCCGTTCTCTCTGTGGTGAATCTTTCTTGCAAAACTTATTAACCACGGATACCACAGAGATTAGTATACTAACGCTTAAGTTGGGTTGAATTGACAACCGCAAATGTTGAAAATGTAGTCGAATATCCATTTCTGAGCTAACTTGGATGGTGTATTTTTACGTGTAATTGAATGGCAAAAATATTAATAGTTGATGATGAGCAAAGCTATCGCCAGCTTCTAACACTGGTTTTTGAGGAGCAGGGCAATGATGTCCGAACGGCCATGAACGGAAGGCAGGCACTCGAGCTGCTCGAGGCGGCGCCGTCCGATGTGATCATATCGGACGTTAAGATGCCTGACATGGACGGTATCGAAATGCTGCGGGCGGTTCGTGAGGCATCGCCCGATCTCGGTGTCATATTGATGACCGCCTTTGCATCGGTCGAGACGGCTCGCGAAGCATTTAAGCTCGGTGCCGATGATTTTATCGAAAAGCCCTTCGATGTCGAAGAGTTAAAACTGATCGTAAAGAAGACCCTCGAAAAGCAAGCCCTTATCGACGAGAACCGTGCCTTTAAACGCGCCCAGCGCGAGCGGGGGAGCGTCAAGAACATAGTCGGCAGTTCAGCGGGGATGACGGCCATCTTTCAGATGATCGAGACAGTAGCCGAAGTACAGTCGACGGTTTTGGTGACTGGAGAGAGCGGCACCGGAAAGGAGCTTGTGGCAAGGGCGATCCACGATCTAAGCACGCGGGGCGAAAAGCCCTTTATTTCTATCAACTGCGGTGCCTTCACCGAGACCTTGCTGGAATCGGAGTTGTTCGGTTATATCAAAGGGGCTTTTACAGGGGCCAGTACGAATAGGAAAGGACTGTTTGAGGCGGCACAGGGCGGCAGCATCTTTCTGGACGAGATCGGCGAGATGTCGCCGGCGATGCAGGTAAAGCTCTTG
>JBBQGO010000201.1:0-5221 GCA_038323125.1 Pyrinomonadales bacterium | reverse complement strand
GCGATGGCGTTGATCAAACATCCCTTTGCGAATGCCTCTTATCAAGACGAAAAGATCCGGTTCTACGAACAAGCTGATATCGGTGTAGCCGTCGCGATCGATGAGGGGTTGATCACACCTGTCATTCGGGGTGCCAATCTTAAGGGCTTTCTACAGATCTCAGGTGAGATCAAAGACCTCGCCGCTCAGGCAAAGGCCAAGAAGCTCCAGCCTGAGGACTACACGGGAGCAACATTCTCAATATCGAATCTGGGAATGTTTGGTATCAAAGAGTTCACCGCCATCATCAATCCTCCGGAGGCAGGCATTCTTGCCGTCGGAGGCTCGGCCCCTACCCCCGTTGTTCGCGATGGCGAGATAGTGGTCCGCAACATTATGAACGTGACGATGTCCTGCGATCACCGTGTCATTGACGGAGCGACAGGAGCTCAATTCCTAAAGACGTTTAAGCAAATGCTCGAACAGCCCGGGATGATGCTCGTCTAGTGGCCGACTCCGAAAAAAATACCGGTGCATACTCCGCCCTGATCGCCGCACAGGTGTTTTTTGGCTCACTTCCCGTCATTGGCAAGGTCGTGCTCGCGACCGTTCCGGCCCTTGCCCTCGTTGGCTTTCGAGTCGGAGTAACAGCCCTCGTCCTCGTTATATTTCAAGTCATTCGTGGCCGCGTCCGTCTAAAAGAGAAAGGCGACTATTGGCGGTTTGCGGTACTCAGCCTTTTCGGCGTCACCTTTAATCAGCTACTGTTCGTTACCGGGCTGTCGCTGACAAAAGCGTCGAACACCTCGCTTCTGGCTGTCACCATTCCGATCTTTGCACTCACGGTCGGGGCGATCGCAGGTTTTGAAAAGCTGCGGGGCATCAAGATCATTGGCATCATTCTGGCCGCCGTAGGCGTGATAATAATAATTGACCCGAGGAACGCGTCTTTCTCGTCGCATACGACCCTGGGTGACATTTTGATCATCCTCAATTCCCTTTCCTATGGTATTTACGTCGCGACCTCGAAAGCCGCGATAATGCGAAACGGAGCGTTTCGGTCGATGATGTGGATATTTGTTTTCGCAGCCATCATCTGCGTACCCCTCGGAACGTGGTCGTTCGCCGAAATGGATCTACAGACGATAGAACCGCTTATATGGATGCTGATGATCCATATCGCACTGGTCGCGACCGCGGCTCCGTACCTGTTGAACGCGTTTGCTCTGTCGCGGGTCCCGCCATCCACGGTTGCGGTCTTTGTCTATCTACAGCCATTGATCGGGTTTCTGCTTGCGGTCGCTTTCCTGGGCGAGTATATTGATTCCACCTTTATCATCGCATCTCTACTAGTCTTTGCCGGGGTCTATCTCGTGTCGAAAAAATCGCGGGCAGGTGAAACTCCGAACTTGCCTGTCACGTGATGTGGGTGTCTAATGACATAAAATGCCGACACAGATCAAGCAGATCCGAGACGATGACCGCGGAACTACCATCCTCCGTGTTGAAGGCGAAATTCTTCGCCGTGATGCGATCCTTATCGAAACGTTGGTAACGCAGATCAGGGAAGTGATCGGCGACCGAGTCACGCTTGACCTCGCTGACCTCGATGCACTCGACAGCGAGGCCGCCTCGATCCTGCGCCGTCTCACATCATTTGATTGGTTTGAGATCGGGGGAATCGAGATATTTCTACAGTCGGTTGTCGATAACACAGAACGTCGCGGCCCTTAGATGAAAGCACTGCCTGACATTTCCGAGAAAACCATTTACATTGTATGAATGAAAACCAGCGAGATCGCAGATTTTCTTTCAGCTAACCTCTTGGGTGACGGTGAAGTCGATATACGCTCGGCGGCGAGCATTGATACAGCCGGCGAAGGAGATATAGCCTTCGTTGAGAAAGCGTCTGCGATCATTGAGGCCACCGCCGCGTGCGTTATAGTGCCGACAGAATTTGCAGGAGCACCGTCTGTTGTCCTGATCAAAACGCCTAAGCCGCGCCTCGCCTTCGCCCTGATCGCCGCCGTCCTCCACCCTCGAAGGCACGAACCATCTCAAATAGACAAAACAGCAATTATCGCAGTCACTGCCGTGATCGAAGATGATGTTTATGTCGGGGCGTACACATACGTAGGCGACAACTCACGGATCGGAAGCGGCAGCCAGTTGGGGCCCGGAGCCAAGGTCGGGCGCCATGTAAGCATTGGCAGCAATTGCGTCCTGCATCCGAATGTCGTGATCGAGGACGGTTGCACCATCGGCGATTCTGTCATCCTTCATTCCGGTGTCATGATCGGTGCGGACGGCTTTGGCTATGTCCGGGATACCGATCGCTACGTCAAGTTTCCGCAGATCGGAACAGTCGTGATTGGGGACGACGTCGAGATCGGTGCCAATACGTGCATTGACCGGGGAGCACTCGGTGAAACGCGTATCGGCAAAGGTACAAAGATCGATAACCTTGTTCAGATCGCACATAATGTTCAGATCGGCAAGCGAGTTATCATCGCGGCCCAGACCGGCATTTCAGGAAGCACCGTTATTGAAGACGATTGTGTTATCGGCGGCCAGGTTGGTATGGGTGACCATGCTCTGGTCAAAGCCGGGGCGGTCATCGGGTCGCAGGCAGGTGTCCTACCCGGCAAAATAGTGCGTGCGGGCGTTTGGTGGGGCACGCCAGTTCAACCGCTCGACGAATACAAACGCCAAAATGCCCATGTAAAAGGTTTGGGACGCTTGAAAGCTGAGATCAAGCGTCTGCAGCAAGAGATCGATGATCTGAAAACGCCACTCTAAAAGTTCCGCCTGACGCCATTTCCCTTTGAGCCTACTAATCGCCCAGTCTCATCGTGCTGCGAACGATGAAATAAACGGATCGACCGTTTGGTGCACAAGATCCGCAGTTATACATACGAGATGGAAGCTCTAAAAGCCGTAGGACGGGAAGATTAAGGGGTTCGAGTTTAATGCTTTAAGCGTTCGACGGTCGCCATCACCGCTTGCGCGGCTCGATTCGACGCTCCGCCCTCGCCCAGTTTTGCGGCCGCCAATCTAAGTTCCTGCCGGATCTGAGTGTTCGCTTTTGTTTCGATCAGCCTCAACAGTTCAGTCGCGAGGGCCTCAGGCGTAAAGTCATCCTGGATCAACTCCACGGCGACGCGCCTGCCTGCTATCAGATTAATAAGCCCGTAATGCGGCACCGCGATCATCGGTTCACAAAGTCTGTAATTCAATCTCGAAGTCCTGTAGACGACAACGAGCGGTGTTCCGATAATTCCCGCTTCGAGGGTCGCCGTACCGCTAGTTACCGCCGCTGCATCCGAGGCGCCCAATAGGTCGTAAGTTCGTGACTCGATCACGCGAAGTACGTCAGGCACCTGCTCTCCACGACCGCCCATATCATCTAATACATGTCGGATATCGAGAGAACCATTCTCATCAGCAGCCGCGATCAGGAATTGAATATCGGGCAAGCCGCTTGCGGCAACTACTGCCGACCGCACCATAACCGGAAGAATACGAACGATTTCCTTGTGACGGCTTCCGGGAAGCAAGGCGACGATGGGCTTATCTGGATCCAGCGAGAACTCGCTGCAAAATGCTTTCCTATCCAGAGATACCTTGATCTCGCGGGCCAAAGGGCTGCCGACATACTCTACGTGCGTAACACCGCGATCTGCGTACCAATCTTTTTCGAACGGCAGAATAGTGATCAGTAGATCGACGTATCGCTTGATCGAGGAGATCCGATGCTGCCGCCATGCCCATAGCTGGGGCGAAATATAATAAATAATGGGAAAACCCTTTCTTTTTAATGCTTTGGCGAGTCTTAGATTGAAATCAGGAAAATCGACCAGGATCACAGCGTCAGGCTTTCGGGTTTGCGCAGCCTGTTTGAGGTCGCCGTAGGCCCTAAGGAACATCGGCAATGTCCGACCTATCTCCGCAAGGCCAACAATCGACATGTTGTCCGAGTTGACCACCGCCTCGACTCCGGCCTCGCGCATCTTTGGCCCGGCTGCGCCAAAGAACTCGAGTTTGATGCCAGGAGAAATCTCTTGCAATGCCCGTACGAGTTTGGCCGCGTGACCGTCGCCAGATGCTTCACCCGCAACGATCATCAATTTACTCGTTAAGATCATTTCCTTTCTAAATGCTTAATATTAAATGATATATACGATCCGCAAAATGACAACCTGACCGGAACGTCCGGGCATCAAACAATCTAATTTTGCGGATTTAAGCTATATTTCGTCTATCAGATAGTTGCAGAACACAAGGCTTACACCTAAAATTGAATGTTTTGAACAGTTCGACAGAAACAGTTTGTTTGTAATCATTTTGACGGGACAGTATTGGAGGAGTTTGTGACCTTTCGCCTCACTTTTCTTTTTGTGATCATAGCTTTGCTCTCAACCACGACCTTTGGTCAGGTTGATTCTGTGATCGGCCAATTGTCTAACTCAGCGGCCGAATCGTTTGCTGGCGGCATCAGCGGCAACGGCAGGTTTGTTGTCTTCGAGTCCAGGGCCAACCTTGCAACTGAAAACCCTCGCAATGCCGATAATAACACTGAAATATTCCTCTTTGACTATGCTCAGCGCCGTATATTCCAGATAACTGATACAAAAAGCGTGTTGTTCGATACCACGGCCCCGGCTATCTTTTCCAATGTCCGCGTTGAGATAACAAATACTCGTCCCGTCATCAGCAATGACGGCCGCTGGATCGCATTTAGCTCGAATGCCACATCTTCTACGCCGCTGGCTCCGGATTCGTCAAACCCTAGTTCGTTTGACGGAAACACCTTAACGTCGCCGACCCCGACACCTTCGCCAACTACTACACCGTCGCCGACCCCTACTGCCAGCCCGACAGGGACTCCGACGGCTACCCCGACTCCGGCTGCTAATCCTCTGACGGCCGACGGGAATCTAGAGATGTGGCTTTATGAGATTCCCGCTTACGCGCCTGTCGCTGATCTTTCTGCCGGGGACGAGATCCCCCTAACGAATCTGGCCGGAGGCTCGTTTGTTGCGGTTACCAACACAAATGCAAGCCAGACGCCACTAGCGGGAACATTTACGACGGGCCCGTTTATCGCCGAGGACAATCACGATTCCTCGATCAGCGACGATGGGAATGTGTTAGCATTCGTTTCTACTCGCGACTTGGTGCCAACAGTCGGAAACCCCACTCCTCCGCCTCTGCCGGCAGAGGACAATGACGAGATCTTTAC
>JBBQGO010000200.1:0-5222 GCA_038323125.1 Pyrinomonadales bacterium | reverse complement strand
TAGCCCGGAAAATAGGAGCTCGTTTTGGAGCGTCTCCGCTTTTAGTCGATTTTCCTTTGCCGGACGGTTTGTCAGCCGATTCAAACGAATTCGGCGATACCGGCATCAACTTTTGATTTTCAGTTAGCTCGATGCCAAATTTTTCAAGGGTGGCTCGGTTAAGTGTACCGGTTTGCTTGAGACCGTTGCTTTTCTGAAAGCTCTTTATGCCCGTCCGGGTCTCGGGATTGTAAACCCCGGGCGATTCACCATCATAAAGCCCCTTACTCTTAAGGATAACCTGCACCTGTGCGATCTGATCTTTCGTAGGCCGAAAGATCGGCGATCTCTTCTTCGTAACTACGCCGTCCGACGGGTCGCCCGTTTTCGCGGGTTCTTGAGCAAATGCTGCCGAAGCAAGCATTAAGGAAAAGATTATAAGCAGTCGCATTTTTTTAAACATAGTTCTTTCTCTCCGGGTTCTATAATGGGTGCGAAGCTGACCAATGATGGCTTTTGGACACCGCTTTAATAGAGTGTTTGTGTTGATCAATTTATCTAAAGTATTGTCTTAATTTGGTTTCAAGTCAAGGATTTCGTTTCGCCAGGGCCACGCATTGGAGGGGGCTCGATCTGATAGTTTCGATAAAGGAAGTGTGGGAAACGAGTTGCTGAATGAATGATCATTCAGTTATAATTTGGGCGAAAAATAGATTAACGATCTCAAATTTATGAATATCAAGAAAGCTGCGGTATTGGGTGCGGGAACAATGGGTGCAGGCATAGCGGCGCACCTCTCAAATGCCGGTGTACAGACACTGCTTCTCGACATCGCACCGACGGAACTGTCAGCCACGGAGGAAGATAAAGGCTCGTCGCTCGACTCGCCGGCGGTGCGAAACCGCGTAGTCAATTCGCTATTCGACGCGGCCAGAAAGCTGCGGCCGGCACCGTTTATGCTGGCGGGCAATGCGAGGTTGATCACGACCGGCAATTTCACAGACGATATGTGGCGTCTTAAAGATTGCGACCTCGTCATCGAAGCCGTTGTCGAGAATCTCGAGATCAAGCACAAGATCTTTGCTGAAGTTGACCAGAACCGAAAACCCGGTGCGGTGATCGCGTCAAACACGAGCGGCATCCCGATCGACTCTATCGCTGAACCATTTTCGGATGATTTCAAGGCTCACTTTATCGGCATACATTTTTTTAACCCACCGCGTTATATGAAGCTGGTCGAGATCATCCCGGGCAAGCAGACGAGCGGCGAGGTTGCTTGCCAGATAGCAGGGTTTCTCGACCAACGGCTCGGCAAGGGTGTGGTGCCCGCAAAAGACCGGCCTAATTTTATTGCTAATCGCATCGGCACCTTCGGCATGATGGCAACGGTGCACGAGATGATCGCGATGGGCTTTACGCCGACCGAGATCGACCAAATGACAGGTAAGGCTATAGGCCATGCCTCGTCGGCGACATTTCGCACGTCCGACCTCGTCGGACTCGACGTGCTCGCCCATGTCAATAACAACCTCTATCCGGCAGTTCCCGAGGACGAAGACCGCGAGGTATTCAAGCTGCCCGAGGTTATCAACCAGATGCTCGAAAAGAAGCTGCTCGGGGACAAGACCAAGGGCGGATTTTATAAGAAAACCAAAAATGCGGAAGGCAAAACCGAAATCCTCGAGCTTGACCTGAGCACTTTTGAATACAAGCCGCAGGCGAAATCGAAGTTTGCCTCGCTCGACGCCGCCAAACAGATCGATGAGATACCGCCTCGGGTCAAGATGCTCGTCTGGGGCGATGACCGCGTTGCAGAGTTTTTGTGGAAGACCATTTCGCGCACGGTGAGGTACGCTGCCAACCGCATTCCCGAGATCGCTGATACAGTGGTCGAGATCGACAATGCCATCAAATGGGGCTTTGGTTGGGAGATCGGTGTGTTTGAGACCTGGGATGCGATTGGCGTTGCCGAATCGGTCGAGCGGATGAAGAAAGAGGGACAGTCCGTGCCCGCAAGCGTTGAAAAGATGCTTGCCTCGGGTGCAGAGACCTTTTATAAGAACGAGAACGGCAACCGGTCGTTTTACGATCTCGTGGGCGGCGAGTATAAACCGATGCCCGACCGGCCCGGCGTCCTGATGTTGAAATCGGTCAAAGAGCGTACCGGGGTCATCAAGACAAACCCGGGAGCAACGCTCATCGATATCGGCGACGGCGTTGCATGCCTCGAGTTTCATTCGAAGATGAACTCGATCGGCGGCGACACCGTGTCGATGATGAACTTTGCACTCGACGAGGTCGAGCGAAACTTTAAGGGGCTCGTTGTAGGTAACCAGGGCGGCAACTTTTCCGCCGGTGCCAATATCATGATGCTCCTGCTCGCTGCTCAGGAAGAGGAGTGGGATGACATTCACATCATGGTCCGGGCACTGCAGAAGACCATTATGCGTCTGCGCTATTCGCCTAAACCGGTAGTCACGGCACCCTACGGATTAACACTCGGCGGCGGCTGCGAGATAGCGATGCATGGCGACAAGGTGCGTGCGGCCGGCGAGACGTACATGGGGCAGGTGGAGGTCGGTGTAGGGTTGATCCCAGCCGGCTGTGGAACGAAAGAAATGACGATGCGGGCGATGGATGCGGCCGCCAAAGCTCCCGACGCCGACCCGCTCGCATTTCTTAAAAAGACATTTGAGCTGCTCGGCATGGGCAAGGTCGCAACATCAGCACAGGAGGCACGTGCGTGGGGTTTCTTACGCGACTCAGACGCCATCTCGATGAACGGCGACCGATTGATCGCAGACGCCAAACAGGAGGTGCTGAACATGGACGCCGCTGGTTACGTTCAGCCGGTCGAGCGGACCGACATTCTCGCCCTCGGCGAATCTGCCCAGGCGGCGATGAAGCTTGCCCTGCATATGATGAAACGGGGCGGCTTTATCTCAGACCACGATGAGCTGATCGGCAAAAAGCTGGCGCACGTGATGAGCGGCGGCGACCTCAATCACCAGACACCGGTGTCGGAAGCTTACCTCATCGATCTCGAACGTGAAGCATTTGTTTCGCTTTGCGGTGAGCGAAAGACGCAGGACCGGATCGCCGCGATGTTGAAAACGGGAAAACCATTGAGGAATTAAACGCGTTTTGAGTACCGACTTCAGTCGGCTCAACGCGGGACGAAGAAGCCTGCTAAAGCGGGGACTCAAAACGAGACAGCAGAGAACGCCATGGATCAACGGATCGAAACAATTGTTAACGAGATGTCGCAGGTTGCGGAGGATGCGCAGTCCGCATTCGGAACCTATTCGGCGGAGCAACTCAACTGGAAACCATCCGAAAAGGGTTGGAGCGTTGGCCAGTGCCTCGACCATATCATTAAGACAAATCACTTGTTTTATCCCGAGTTCGACAAACTCGCGTCGGGCGGGCGAAAGAACACGTTTTGGCAAAACTGGTCGCCGCTGACCGGATGGGGTGGACGCTTTCTGATCAACGCCGTATCCGAAGATTCTAAAAAAGCCAAGGCGCCCTCGAAAGCGATAGTGCCGCCGAGCGATATCGAGGCGGACATCATCGAGCGTTTCGCCGGCCACATTGCTGAGGTCAATCAAAAGGTCGAGGCGTGTGCCGCGGCCGACCCGCAAAAGACTGTCGTTACATCGCCGTTCCTTGCTGTGTTTACATACACGCTCGACGATGCGTATACCGTTCTGGTCGAACACACAAAGCGGCACATCCGCCAGGCGAAACGGGTGACGGAGGCCGACGGGTTTCCAAGATAGAGTATGGATCGATGCAGTTGGGCCACCAACGACTTGAACATCCCCTATCACGACGCAGAGTGGGGCGTGCCGCTCCATGACGACCGCGGGCTGTTCGAGTTTTTGATCCTTGAGGGTGCGCAGGCCGGATTGAGCTGGGACACCATCTTGCGAAAGCGTGAGAACTATCGGGCAGCCCTTGATAATTTCGATCCGGCAAAGGTGGCCCGCTATGATGACGCAAAGCGTGCCGAGCTGCTGCTTAACGAAGGCATCATTCGCAACCGGCTCAAAGTTGCATCGGCAGTGCAGAACGCTAAAGCGTTCTTAAAGGTCCAGGACGAGGTTGGGTCGTTTGATAAATATATCTGGGGTTTTGTCCGCGGCGAGCCTCTGGTCAATAGCCCTTCGGGTTTTGGCGATGTACCGGCCAGAACTGACGTTTCCGATGCGATCAGCAAAGACCTGGAGAAACGAGGCTTTAACTTTGTAGGCTCTACCATCATGTACGCATTCATGCAGGCGACGGGGATGGTGAATGACCACTTGGTAACGTGTTTTAGGTATGAGGAAGTGGCCCGCGAATAACGCGGATAAATCAAAGAGAGCGTGGGCCCATTTCTAATCTCTTATTCGCGTTCATTCGCGTTATTCGCGGGCAAAAAATCTATGGACTACCCGATCACTCCGGCGGTTAGGTATTTGAGAGAGAAGCAGGTTGAGTTCACGCCGCATCTTTATCAATACGTTGAAAAGGGCGGGGCGAGGGAATCGGCAAGCCAGTTGGGCGTAGATGTACACGCCGTGATTAAGACGCTGGTATTTGAAACGAATGGACGCAGACCGCTGATCGTGCTGATGCATGGCGACCGCGAGGTATCTACAAGGAACCTCGCACGCCACATCGGCGTCAAATCGGTAGAACCGGCGACTTCCGAACGGGCATCAAAATGGACAGGCTACCAGTTCGGCGGCACATCGCCATTGGGAACACGAACGGAGATGCCGGTTTATGTCGAAAAAACGATATTCGATCTCGACAATATCTATATCAACGGCGGCAAGCGAGGGTTCTTAGTCGAGATCGAGCCCTCCGACTTGAAGGAGATTTTGAGAATTGAAGAAGTCGAAGTGGGACTATTGAACTGATGCTGATTGACGAATTTCTGCCCGAACATGATTTTGTCGAAACGCACAGCATATCGATCCAAGCCGATGCGGCGGAAATTTATCGAGCAGCCAACGAGGTCGATTTTGGCGAGTCTACGATTATCAAATGGCTTTTCCGTCTTAGAGGAATGTCGGCGAGCAATATCACTTTGAGCTCGCTGAAAAAGTCGCGTTTTGAGCTTCTAGGCGAAACGCCGAACAGAGAAATGGTGATCGGCCTGGTAGGCAAATTTTGGACTCTAGGCGGCGGGCTGCAACAGATAAACGCTGAGAGTTTTAAGAGATTTGAAACGGCGGGATATGCGAAAGCGG
>JBBQGO010000199.1:0-5278 GCA_038323125.1 Pyrinomonadales bacterium | reverse complement strand
CCCCCAGTTCCACTTCGACACAGTTTTTTTTAGAAGTCAGAAACAAATATCTCGCGATATCTGTCCATAGCCAGCTTTGGCCTGTCATTAATCCAATAACAGTGTATACAGTAGCTGGCATATCGTAACTTTTGAGAATGGGAAATGCGATTTCAAAAGCGTCGCGGTAACCGTCATCGATCGTAATAACGACCGAATAAGGCGGCAATTCTCGATTTTCCGCGAGATGCGAGATAGCGGCGTCCAGTGAAATTACGGACGCATGATTTCTTAGATAGCGTAAATGTTCTTCGAACTGTATTGCATGTATACGATCCGGGTGAGAGCGATTCGAAAACCGGTGGTACGTCAATATTCTTAACGATTTCTTCTGCCGACGTTCGAACGCGCCGAGAATCCCTAAATCTTTTGCCACTGCCATCAACTTCTTTTTTCGAGATGTAGACATGATGTCGGAACTATCTATCAATTATTTTCTTGACCGGGCCTTCAGACGTTTTCTTAAAAGATCTTTTTCCTTCTTCGTCGGGATTCGATAACGTTTGCCCAGCGATGTATTTTGCGGGATCAGTTGATAGCAGTTCGTTGCAATATCTCGTACAGCAGAGGCCATAAGACGGGCCGACGTACCGATCAATGTTGAGCGGAAATCGGCCAAAAACGCTTCAAAATTATGTCCGTATTGCATATGATCATATGATAAATTGACAAACTCCTGCCGAACGATGTCACCAGTATCCACTTTTGGAGCAACGAAATGAATCGTGATACCGATTTTGTCTTCATCGTTCATCAGTTCCCAAAAGACAGAAGGCCCACCTCGATAATATGGCGCATTGCCTTGATGAAGGTTGAGACAGCCGAGCCTCGGTATTGAGAATACAGATTCTCGAATGATATTCGTCCCATAGACGATCCCAAGATCAGCATGGGCGCTTTTAAGTTGGTCTTTTGCCTCTTGTAGGTGGAAATTTTGAACTTCAAAGATTGGGATGTTGAGTCGTGATGCTGTTAGCACAAGCTCTGACTGCTCAACCGCATTTCTTTCGGAAATTTGTTTTGAAAGCCCCCTCTTACCTGATATAAACCCAGGAATTTTTAGGAGTGACGGTACTAAGCCGTCATATCTCACCGATCGGCGAAGCTTTTGGATTATTGTCCGCTTCTGTTCGGTCTCGAGCTCTAAAAAAACCCCCACCACGTCAATCTCGTAAATGACGGAAAGTTCCTGGAGGAGTTCTTTTGCGCCGCCATGAGTAAGAACAATGACTCGAAATTTCTTATTCTTCATTTGGGCTATCTAATAAATCCCAGGTTGATGAGGCAAAAGCGACCTAATTAAGGGCTCGCAAATTTCTGGTGCCACAATTCCAGCATGAATAGGGCCCAGATGGCGAACGAGTTATCCCTACGCCCTTCGGCATTTTCCTTCAAAAGAAGCTCAATATGACTCGGCCGAAGGTATATGCGGGATATCGCGGCTCCATCGAGTAGGGTTTCCCTCATTCGAACCTTCAGCTCAGTATTGATCCACTCAGAAATTGGGACGCCAAAGCCTTGTTTTTTACGATAAAGTATCTCGCGAGGTATCATCTTCTCAAGTGCTTTCTTAAATACATATTTTGACTCCCCACGGTTGATCTTCAATCTAGAAGGGATTCTCCCAGCCAATTCGATCACATTCTGATCCAATAGAGGCGAACGGGCTTCAACCGAATTGGCCATTGTCATTCGATCGACCTTGACCATAATGTCACTTGGCAAATACGTAACCGAGTCGAGGAAGAGCATCGCGGCCTGAGGATCGTTCTGCATCGAACCGTTGACAATGTCTTCAAAATCGCGTTCCGCGTCGCCAATTGAGCCGTTGAGCCGGTCAAGCATCTCGTCCGAATAAAGGCTGCTCCTCTGATTAACGTTAAAATGGGAAATGAGGTCTATGTACCGCGCCGTACGATCCAACGAGATATTGAATGCGTAGTTCTTACCCCACGTACGGTGTGGCGCGGTGGTAGAAAGCCACTTCAGGAAGTTCTTGCCAACCCGTGGAATGGCGCCGGACCATTCTCGACTCAAAGACCTTTTGTAGCGGTCGTAGCCGCCAAACAATTCATCGCCTCCATCACCAGACAGCACGACGGTCACGTGTTCACGAGCGAGCTTAGCCAACATGTAGGTAGGCAACGAAGAAGGATCGGCAAACGGCTCGTCCAGATGCCAAGCGATCTCGTCGACAATTCCAACTAGGTCGGGCGTTACGACAAATTCATGATGATCCGTCTTAAAATGGCTTGCCGCGATTCGGGCATACTTGAGCTCATTAAACCTGTCCTCTTTGAATCCGATCGAAAAGGTCTTTACCGGTTCGTCAGAAAGCTGAGACATCAGGCCAACAACCGCTGACGAATCAACGCCCCCCGATAGAAATGCTCCAAGTGGAACTTCCGAGATCAATCGGACATTGACTGCATCCCGTAACTTTTCTAACAGTTCGTTCTGGATCGCTCTTTCGTCACACTCTTCGTCCGGCTCGTAGGGAAAGCGCCAGTATCGCCTGGTGGTCGCTGTTCCTTGTTGAAATCTAAGGGTGTGGCCCGGCTTAAGCTTTTTGACCGCCGCGAAAATGCAACGATGCTCGGGGATATATCCAAATGCAAGATACGAATCGATCGACGCCAGATCGGTTTCTCGGGAAAGACCGGGATAGAGCATTACCGATTTCAATTCGGACCCAAACACGAATGTGCCATCGTCTAAAGTCGAGTAAAAAAGTGGCTTCTTTCCAACCCGGTCCCTAGCCATAAAAAGCTCTTCTGTTACGCTGTTCCAAATCGCGAAGGCGAACATTCCTCGGAGATGATCCACGCAATTCTCACCATACTCTGAGTAGGCGTATAGAATGGTTTCCGTGTCAGAATTTGTGTTGAAACGATATCCTTTACTTTCGAGAGTCGACCTCAGTTGGCGAAAGTTGTAGATCTCGCCATTGAAAACGATTGTAAGATGCCCCTCTTCGGAACAGATTGGCTGCTGGCCGGATGTAACGTCAATTATTGCCAGCCTACGCATCCCAAGGGCCGCTCGCCCCTTGAGAATTGTTCCCTGATCATCAGGTCCGCGGTGAGCAATGACGCGGCACATCGCGTCGAGCAATTCTTCTCGTCCCGCGACGCTTTCATTTGGTGTAATAAAACCAGCTATTCCGCACATCGTAAGTTCAAAAGAAAGAAGCCGCGAAGAGATGTTTGCCAACGCACCCGGGTAACGCAGTGTCAAGCAAATTGCTAATCCGTTCAAATTTTCATTTATCTCGCCACCTTCTTAGTGACACCAAACGCATTACCAACAACTTTTCATCGGGTGTGATGGCCCCAAATTTCAGGATTAGAAGGAAGTATATCGAAACGAAAGCGAAAAATGATATCGCCAAGATGGATATTTTCGAGACGAGACCCGTAGAAGCGGGGAAAGTCTCACTAGCTTCAAGAAACCCAAAAGTGCCGGATAATAATGTGGGAAGATAAAGCCTCGAGATCACATATGCGAAGTTACCTACTATTCCTGCGGCCAAACTACATATTGCGACTGCCACAATTCCTTTGAAAAGACGTAAATCATCCCGTTTGAAACCGATCTTCCAAAAGATAGATACTTCAGCTACTATCATCTCGGCAAGTCTGACAAATACCATTACAGATACAATCGCAAGTAAACTCGCGGAGGCTGCTGCCAAATAAAGACCACAGATCAATACAATTGCCGAGAAAATCCGTAGCCGTAACATGAACTGACCCAATTCTACGTAAGAGCGAACTATGGAATCGGATATCAGGGCCCCAAATGGCAGAACAAGAATGAAAATTCTGAATATCGGAGTACTCTCGACATAAGTTTCGGTAAAGAGGAGCGTGATCAACTCTTCCGCACAGATAAATAAAAACACAAAGGCAGGGAAGTAGACCATCGCCAACCGCTGGGTGGCCCTTGCGACCAACCGTATCATCTCACGGCGGTTATCCTCCATTTGAAGTTCGCTCATTCTTGGGATCAGGACCGAATTGACCGACTCTGAGAGCATTCCAATCAGCGGTAGCTGAAAACAGCCGACCGCATAGACCGCGAACTGTGCGGCACTAAAGTGATATCCAACAAAGAAATAGTGGAGATTCAAATGAAAATTCCAGGTCAGACCGATAAACCCGTATGGGAGTGAATAACGAATATGTTCCTTAAAAAAGCCTGCATCGAATTTCCACCAGAAGCCCGGAAACCGACTTTCCGCGTATAGGAAAAGAACAACAGTTTGGAGCGCTGCCTGAATGATCGACGCCACAAGAATTGAATAAACAGACTCGTATATAGCGATAGCTACCAAGACAGCTATAGTTCGAGTGAGTTGCGATCCGACAACGAAAATTGCTCCTATTTTCGGCTCCCGGTTTGCAAATGCTATCGAGTCTAAAAAAAGAGAATAAATCCAGACAAGTGTGAGAAGCCCTATGAGCATGGAAAGACCTTCCATCTCGGGATTCGCAAAAATAAGGGCCAACAACTGCGGAAATGCCGCAAGGATCAGGAATACGCTCCCGCCCGTAAAGGAAAAGAACAAGAGTATATTTAGGATTGCGGATGGGCGTTGTTCTTCGTTTCGAGCAAGGAAATAGAAAGCGCTGACTCCGAGTCCGAATGGCAGGATCGACGACAGGGTCATTACAACTACGAATGCCTGCCGATAAAGGCCGAAGTCGTCGACAGGAAGCGTCCTTACAACCACAAGAGGAAGAATAAACGAAAGGGCGAAGCCTAGAATCTTCGCTGCAAATAACCAGGTGGCCTGATTGGATAATGACGGTAATCGCGGTTGCACCATTTGCTAAGCGTTCATGCCGACTGCTTTGATTCTAAAAGTAATTAGCCAAAGAGGTGGGGAGTGGGGCGAGCACTCCACGCTAAATTCTCCTAGGAAGCTTAACCTACTTCAAACGGCCATCTGCCCGTGAACGCAAACTGGCGGTCTCGTAATACTCTGATTTAACTGTCCGAGACGTAAGTCAGTCCTTCCGATAGCACTCTAAGTTAAAGGTGAATTCCTTCCGTCTTAAATACTTATAGCAAATTCTAAGGAGGGATGGACTGACGCTGTAGAGAGACGATATGAGCCTCCACTTAAAGTCGTCGGTTGTTTGAGCTAGTTCGCGTAGCTGAGTTTTAGCGTCGATATAATCCTCTATTACAAGCGCTTTTTTTAACTTCTCGGTATTCAGGAGAAGTTGATCTT
>JBBQGO010000198.1:0-5292 GCA_038323125.1 Pyrinomonadales bacterium | reverse complement strand
GGCCGCACCCCTCAAAAAGCGGCGTTGTAAAGTTCTAATATCTGCCCCGTTTTCCATCGATCCAGTATGTTAAAATTCAGAGAATTCGATGTTTTTGTCAAATCCGCATAAATCATTCCTGCTCGCCGTTGTGTGTTTGATTCTGATGGCGGGCTGTGGATCTACGCCAACAAATGATAACACCACGATCACAGTGATCCCGGTATCAAAGAGCGAGTTTCCGTTCGCGACAAAAGAGCCCGAAGTTTACCAGGGTGATCAGGTTATCAACGGCAATGAGGGCGGCCGAACATTCATAGCGAGAAATGGCGCCCATTGGCGTTACGATCATTTTCGCGACGGCTCACCGTCACTTACCGAGCTGAGGACCGACAAACTGTATTCGCTCGATCATCGCAAAAAGATCTACACCGAAATACCGCTGGATGAGGTCACAAGCTTTAACCCAACGGGTTTTGATTACTTCAAAGGCAAGGAACATTGGGACTTTGACGTGGTCGGCCGCGAAGGCGATATTCTTAAATACAAAGTGCGCGAAACCAAATACATGACTGACGCGATCCTGATCTATGTCGACGAAGCAAGTGGAATGATCGTGCGCCAGGAGTTTGCAAGCAAGAGTCCGGGCGACGTTGGAGCTAAACCGATTTTTGTTTACGAAATGAGAAACCTTAAATTAGCTGTTGAGGACGCGGTTTTCGCATTACCCGATGGTTATCGAAAAGTGTTGGCAAAGGAATTCCGAAGCCGGATCAATAATTAGATGAATGATAAATCACCCGAGATCGAGATAACCGATGAGCATCGGGCCTATGCGGCCGCCGCTTTGCACGGCCTGCCCTTTGCAAATCTGATCGGTATGCGGCTGGTCGATCTTCAGCCAGACACGGCGGTGATCAGCATCGAGATGCGCGACGATCTGCGACAACCGAGCGGCGTTCTGCACGGAGGGGTAACCGCTACACTGATCGATACCGCCATGGCTTTTGCCGTCCGGACACGGCTCGCCATCAACGAGGCAACGGCCACAATCGATCTCACGATCCATTATTTGCGTCCGCATCTGTCAGGTACATTCACATGCACCTCCAAGATCGTCCGTGCCGGTAAGAGAATCTTTACCGTTTCGGCCGACGTAGTGAATGATGACGGAAAACATATAGCCACGGCCGTGTCGACGTACACGAGGGTCTGACCGAAGTTGGCAGAGTTTGGCGAGTTCGGTGAGTTGATCGAGTACCCGAGTTAGTAGGTCTTTCCGCAACTCTGAAACTCTGAAACTGTGTAACGCCCAACTATCAAATGGAGCAGCTCAAAAAATTTGCACGCTATTTTAACCCGTACAAATGGACGATCCTTGTGGGAGTCTTTTTCATTTTATGCTCGATGTCGTTTGGGCTGTTTGTTCCGTATATGGTCGGCGCCGCTATAGACGACCTTACGGCAGGGATCACCTGGTCCAAGATAATCTATTACCCTCTGGTGATCCTCGGCATAAACCTCGCGAGCGGTGTATTCCTGTTTTTGCAGCGGCGCCTCATCATTAACACTTCGCGCCATATTGAGTTTGATATGCGGCAGGACTTTTACGGCGCTCTGGTCAACCAGTCACTCGGCTATTTTCAAAACAACCGCGTCGGTGACCTGATGGCCCGTGCGACCAACGACCTCGCGGCCGTACGCCAGATGGTCGGGCCGATGATCCTATACAGCTTTCAGGCAATTTTTGCGCTCGCCATTTCGCTGCCGATCATGCTCAACATCTCGGTTAAGCTGACGCTGCTGCTGCTAATCCCGATGCCGCTCGTCACGCTGACCGTCAAATACCTCGGCGAACAGATCCACAAACGGTTTGAGAAGATCCAGGAGTTCTTTTCGGACATTACGGCAAGGGCACAAGAGAACCTGACCGGGGTACGCGTCATCCGGGCTTACGCGCAGGAGGATGCCGAGATCGAGCAATTTCAGGTGCTCAACCGCGAATACGCCGATCAGAACCTTCGGCTCGTCAAGTATGCAGCGGCTATGCGTCCGCTCTTGTTCTTCTTTATCGGACTTGGCTTTGTGATCATAGTCGCCGTCGGCGTGCCGATGGCTGTCGAAGGTGAGATCACCGCGGGCGACTTTACAGCTTTCATTCTGTATCTCCAACGAATGATCTGGTATCTGATCGCCCTCGGGTATGTCGTAAACCTCTATCAGCGGGGTACGGCGAGCCTAAAGCGATTCGACGCTATCCTGGAGGCAGAACCGTCGATCAAGGATTCTGTCGACGCCAACGAACAGCCGGCGATAAAGGGGGCGGTCGAATTTCGCGATCTGAATTTCGCATATAACGGCAAGGCGGTCCTTCAGGACATTAACCTGACGATCGATCAGGGAACGACCGTTGCACTTGTCGGCAAGACCGGCAGCGGCAAATCGACCCTCGTCAGCCTGATACCGCGGCTGCTCGACGCACCGGCCGGAAGTGTTCTGGTCGATGGCCGTCCCGTTCGTGATTACCCGCTGGAACAACTGCGCCGCTCGATCGGATTTGTTCCGCAAGAAACGTTTCTGTTCAGCGACACGCTGGCAGCGAACATTGCGTTCGGGGTCGAGAGTGTTGAAGTCCCAAGTCCCAAGTCCCAGGTCCCAAGTCGAGAAGGGGCTGAGACCTTGAACTTGGAACCAGGTAAGGACTTGGAGCCTGGGACCTGGGACTTGGAACAAAGTAAGGACTTGGGACTGCGTGTACAACACGCTGCCGAGATCGCGGGGCTGGCTGAGGACATAAGGGATTTTCCCGACGGGTATGAACAGCTTGTCGGCGAACGCGGTATAACGCTTTCAGGCGGACAAAAACAAAGGACCGCCATCGCCCGTGCCGTTATGCGCGAGCCGCGCATTCTGATCCTTGACGACTCGCTATCCGCCGTAGATACATATACCGAGGAAACGATCTTGCACAATCTGCGCGCCGTTCGCAGCGAGAGGACAACGATCATCGTCTCGCACCGCGTTTCGACTATCCGCGATGCCGATCTGATCTGCGTCCTCAGCGGCGGACGGATCATCGAACGCGGTACGCACGAGGAACTGCTTGCGATCGACGGTGAATACGCCGACCTCTACGAGAGGCAATTGCTGGAAGAAGAATTGGATGCAACTGAGTAAGATATTTTAAAAGCGACGGCCGGATATTGACCCGGCCTTCACCTAATGCGTTGAAAACCCATCCTATTTCGCTGACTTGCCGGCCGAGCCTTTAGATCGGGAGGTGCCTTTTTTGCTTTGAGCAGCAGATCTGACACTGACAGCGGTCTTCCTGGCCCGGCTGCCCGATTTGACTGCCCCCGAACCATTTGCCGATCCGCCGGTTTTTGTTTTAGCAGAACTTTTTGCTCCATCATTGCTGCCGCCTATGATAGATGCGGCAGCTTTCTTGGCCTTGTCGAGCACTTTTTCGATAGTCCCCTTGGGAGCGGGCGGCCGAGGCGGAATTTTCTTTGCCTTTTGAAACTTCACTTTCTCAGCTACCATACGTCCACCCAATTCATTGAGGGCGTCGCTCGAAAACTGGTCCTTGACCATCGGGAACATCTCGTTCTCTTCTTCCTTCACGTGATGCCGCGTGTCCTCAATCAACACTTTTAATTTGGCCTCGATCTTATCTTTGTCGGTCGAGCGGGCGATCTCCTTGAGGAATTTTTTCATCTGAGCATGCTCTTCCCAAGCCTCAGCAGTTATTTCCTTAAGGTTCTTTTTGCCCTTTGCCTCGAGAGCGGGATAAAAGATCTTTTCCTCGATATGGGCGTGGGCATCCAGCTCATTCTTGATCCGCTTGAACATCGGCGCATGCCGGGACGGCGGTGTCTCCTCAACACGTTTGAACAGTGCGTCAACGACATCATGGTCTTCTTTTAGTAAATCGATCGCGTTCATATTAACCCCCTGATGTTCGATTTCATTCAACTTCGAAACAATACCAACTCCACGCCTTGCTGTATGTACAGTACTAAACGTATCGACCAAGGCCTCAGGCGAAGCTCGACGTGTAACGACAACGACAGGCATTGATCGCCAGCAAATGGTCAATTTGCCTTGTCAAAGCACTTTTCGATTTTCTCAAAGGTGGCAGGGTCAAGTTTAGGATTGATAGCAACGGAGGTCAGGGTCATATACATAAACCCTTCGAGGTCGATACGGTAAGGCAGGTTTACATCGTCAGTCCGGCGATAGTCAGTAAAGGTGTACAAGACGCCGGGTGTCGAGAACGTAACGAGCAGTTTAGTCGACGCGTCAAACGACAGGCCGATCGGTTGTCCAGTGGGCGAAGTAGCAGATAGTACTCGCCGCATACGGCCGTCGACCTCGTAGTCGCCCTCATATTTGAGTCCGCGGACGTAGTCAAGATCGAGTGCATTGAAGAGCGGTGCGAATAGATGGACCCCGGTAGTATCGGTACCCGGATACAGGCTGCGGTCGAGCCCATAGTCGGCTTGGAGAAATGATGTCTTCCCGTTGTATATCTCACGAACCTCCCCCAAGGAAGGCGAATTGATCACCATCAGAAACTTATCAGGCACTTGACGGGCCGCGTAAATCTCGCTGCCGCTGCCATCGTCGTCACCGGTTCTCAAGTACCCCTTCGCTTCGTAAGACTGGATTCGTTCAAGAGCCGCCGTGCCGCCAACCGCGTTTGTAAAGTCGGTGATGATCTTAAGAGATCGTTGATCACTAACCAGCGGTTTGGACTCAGAAGTGGCGATCGAAAGTTCTCGCGGCGGTTGTGCCCGCGGCGGCGGGGGCGGGGGCGGGCCGCCCGTTCCTGAGCCTTGCATTTGCGGCACCGGCCTCGGTGCGTTCAGTTTGGCAAAAGCTGCCTCATCCGCGCTTACCGCCAAGGCCTTTTCCAATTGAGTATCGACACCGCGCAAAAGCGAACTTCGGTCCAGGGCCGCAGGGTGATCCGGTGCAAGGCCGACACCCTCTAGCGAACTGCCGCCTGTTGTTATAAAGTCAGCCACCGGATACATCATCACGGCCCCAGTCGAGAGTTTGACCCAAACCGCCGGAAGAGACTTGCCGCCTGTCCGGTCACCGACAACGATGGCCCGGCGGTTACCCCGTAGCCCCGCGGCGAACATTTCCGAGGCTGACATCGACTGGCCATCGACCAGCAAAACCACGCGGCCCTTAAAGTTCTTTTGCTTGGCCGCGGCGGTGAAAGGTTCACTGCCATTACGCGATACAAAGTTCCCCAGAGTGATCGGCTTGGCGGTCAACATACCGGAAAGGCCTATCATCGAT
>JBBQGO010000197.1:0-5297 GCA_038323125.1 Pyrinomonadales bacterium | reverse complement strand
CGTCAAAGAGGACAAACGTAAGCTTGGTGTCGTCCGTGTGCGATTTGTCCAGATTCTCCTGCGTCAGCATGGGCGACGTTTCGCGATGGCCCAGGTATCCCGGAGGCGATCCGATTAGCTTGGCGATCTCATGCGAATGCTGAAACTCCGCACAGTCGATCTTGACGACCGTGTGCGGTTCATTGAACAGCACCTCGGACGCCGCCTCGACCACACGAGTTTTTCCCGAACCGGTCGGACCCAGAAAGAGCATCGTGCCGATCGGACGCGACGGATTGTTCATACCCGCCAGGTATATCTGAAAAAGGCCGCTCATACGCCGGACCGCACGTTCCTGGCCGACGATCCAACTCGAAAGCTTGTCTTCGAATTCGCTCGCCCGTGGGCTCTTTCGATCAGGATCGAGTAGTATGCCTTTCTCGCTTTGCTCTTTCTTTTTAGCCGATTCGTGTTTCATCTTTTTGTCTCCATGCCGGCACTTCGCTGAGCCCCGTGTTGCTAAAAGACGACTTGTCGCAATTACAATTCGCCAGAAGTGTGACGGCGAATAGTCGTCTATAATGATGATTTCAAAAGATTTTACGTTGGCTGGACTTTAGGTCAGGAGGGTAGTCCAGAGGGTCGAGGCCAGGTATGAAGGCCCGCCTCTCGTTATTGTTTAACACACTCGATAAGGCTGGCGCAACAGAAAAAGCCCGAAAATGAAATTTTTCGGGCTTGTTCGTCTAGATGCTGCGTACAGAAGATCCTAATCGTAATACTCGAGGCCGAGGTGCGTTATCAACTCTTCGCCCTTCATATGCCTAAGCGTATTCTTTAATTTCATGAGCTGTATGAACAGATCATGCTCAGGATAAAGCTCCGGAGCGGTCTGCGGAGCCTTGAAATAAAACGAGAGCCACTCCTGGATACCTTTCATACCCGAACGCTGGGCGAGATCAAGGAATAACGCCAGATCAAGGGCGAGCGGTGCAGCCAGGATCGAATCGCGGCAAAGAAAGTCGATCTTGATCTGCATCTTATAGCCGAGCCAGCCAAAGATATCGATATTGTCCCAACCTTCTTTATTATCGCCGCGCGGCGGATAATAGTTGATGCGGACGACGTGTGAAAAGTCTTTGTAGAGGTCAGGATAGACATCGGGCTGGAGGATGTGTTCGAGTACCGAAAGTTTTGATTCTTCTTTGGTTTTAAAGTTCTCAGGGTCGTCCAGTACTTCCCCATCGCGATTTCCGAGGATATTGGTCGAGTACCAGCCGTCCAACCCGAGCATGCGGGATTTAAAGCCGGGCGCAAGGATGGTTTTGATCAGCGTCTGTCCGGTTTTGAAATCTTTACCGCAGATAGGCACCGACAAATCTTCCGCGAGGTCGGTCAACGCCCGAATATCAACAGCCAGGTTCGGCGAACCGTTCGCAAACGGAATGCCCGATTTGATGGCCGCATATGCATAGATCATCGACGGAGCAATTGCCGGGTCGCTGTCATAGAGTCCCTTCTCAAAGGCTTCGATGGTCTCATGTACTGCCGATGCTTCGAGAAATATCTCAGTCGAAGCCGCCCACACCATCACAAGACGTGCGCAGTTATTGTCGGCCTTGAAACGTGCAATGTCCTCGATGAGCTGTTCGGCAAGCTCCATCTTGTTTTTGCCCGTCTTTACGTTTTCGCCATGGAGGCGTTTGACGTAGTTCTGTTCGAAAACCGCAGGCATCGGTTTGAGCGACGTAAGCTGTTCGGAAACTTGATTGAGGAGGTCCTTATCCAATACACCGGCGTTCATTGCCGCATCAAAGGCGCTGTCGTGAAAGATGTCCCACGCACCAAATACGATGTCCTCCATCGTCGCGAGGGGAACAAATTCGCTTATCTTTGGAGTGCGATTATCCGTGCGTTTTCCGAGACGGATCGTGCCCATCTGTGTCAGGCTGCCAACCGGCTGCGAGAGGCCGCGTTTGACGGCTTCGACACCCGCCACCAATGTGGTACTGACCGCGCCGAGGCCCACCAGCAAAATACCAAGCTTTCCGTCTGCCGGAGCTATCTCCACGCCCTTTTCTACCATTGAAATCCTCCGATATACAAAACAATAAGAATACCGCTGTGCTTGTGTTTAGGCAAATCACGGGTCCATTGGAAACCGGTAGATGAACTGCCTTTTCTAACGGCTGCAGTAGATACGATAATCGATCTCAGGGAACAGATTGTCGCGGTTCTCGATCTCCGTGAGAAGCTCTTCCTGATCATCGGGCAAACCGCTTGACTCGGGCCTTGCCAATTCATCGAGCAGCTGTGCCAGCAGATTAAAGCGGTGAATATGCGAGCGAAACCGGCGGGAAGAATACTCAACCGTCGTACCCTGATATATCTGAAACGCCCAGTCGCTCGACTGTGCGAGCAGCAACTCGCGGGCGAGCTGATCCAATATCCGCGTACGAAGTTCGTCTGCATCCTTATATTGATCTGCCAACTCAGTCATCTTGCGTTCCGCGTCGTGCTGATAAGGATACATCCACGAGTTGCCCTCGTTGATCCACACCTTGTAATAACCATTTTCGCCCCAACTTGACGCGGTCGGTTTCTGTACCTGGATGGGTAAACCGGAGTCGAGAAAATCGCCCGGTGTTACGGCCTGGATCTCAGACTGATCGAAGTGAAGCTTTTTGAAAAGGAAATCGATGAACTGCGGCCCCTCGAACCACCAATGCCCATACAGCTCGGCGTCATACGGCGCAATGACCAGCGGCGGATGGCCCTCAAACGCTTCTCTGAGCGTATATGCCTGCTTGATGCGTTCGCCAATAAAATGTGATGCATTCTCGGCAGCTTTCTCCCGCGCTAGAGCCGGGATATAGGGCAGCTTTTGATTTTGCGGCACGCCGCGTCCTGTTATACGGTGATATTTCAATCCGAGGTGCCTGCGGGCGCCGTCCGCATGAAGATGCGGTTTGAGGTAGTCGAGCGGGGCATCCCAACCTATGTCGCGGTAAAACTCACGATAAACATCGTTACCGGGGTAGCCAACCTCCGCGCTCCAAACCTGCTGGCTCGTCTCAACATCGCGTGCGAACACTGCCGTTCCATTTGGACAAACCACCGGCGCATGTACTCCGAAACGTGGACGAGGATCGCCATACAAGATCGCGTGCGTATCGCTTATAAAATATTCGATCCCCGCGTCTTTTAACAGATCTTCAACCCCTGGCTCATAGGCGCATTCAGGCAGCCAGATACCTCGGGGCTGTCGCCCAAAATGCTTTCTATAATTATTAACCGCGACCTCAACCTGAGCCCGACGGCTCTCGGTTGTCGAAATGAGCGGTAGGAAACCGTGAGTAGCACCGCATGTAATGATCTCGATAACACCTTCGTCGTGCAGCTCGCGAAAGGCATTCAGCAGGTTGCGGCTGTATCGGTTGTTCCACAGGTCCAGCGAGGCCGAGAGATTATCGACGTACATCTTTGCGGCGTCGTAAAATTCGATCGCCTCAGTGCGTGTGCGATGAAGTTCCTTATTCGCAAGCTCGATCAGGTTTTCGAGATGGCGCGTGTAACGCGTTTGCAGCAGTTGATCGGCGAGCATTTCGCACAGCGGCGGCGAAACATTGATCGCAAGCCGGGGTTTGATCCCCGCTTCATGTAAAGATTGAAAAATGAAGATCAGCGGCAGGTAAACTTCGGTTATCGCTTCGTAGAGCCAGTCTTCCTCAAGAAATTCAGGATATTCGGGATGCCTGACAAAGGGCAGGTGTGCATGGAGGATCAGGCTGAAATATCCTACGGGCATAGCGACAGAAAGTGGTCGTCCGGCATAAAGCCCCTCTTACGCCTGTCCGGCCGCCGAAGTTATTGCCGGATGGCGAGTGTCGCCGAGCTCAGCGGAGCGTATCTCGAAACTGATCGACGCGACTTTCGTGTTTTCGGAAAATGGATCAGGCTCGCACCATAGACTATAGGGCCGTATTGTTCTCCGGCAAAGACTGTTTCGTCTACGTCAAAGTATTCGCCGATGGCACTCATCGCCGCACCCGGTTTGTCCGCGTCAGCACTGGCCTGGAGTATCGCAAAAAGTTCCGCACTGATCGACCAGCGAAGTTCCTCCAGCTTCGATCCCGACGCGAGCGAAAACATTGCTCGTCGCATATCCTCAGCCTCAATGCTCTCGACATCGGCATGCCGAACGCCGGTGAGACGCGAGAATGCAAGGTAGGTAGCGTCGATCGCTCCTTCAGGATCGTCACCCGCGATCGCAACCTCAAAGGCGTCCTGCGAAAAACCGGATACATCGAGAACTTCGGCAAACTTGGTCGCCGACATTGTCCAGTCGGCATCACTCGCCGTTCTTGTGCTCGGACTCCGCCGAGGGGTCTCGACGGTATTAGAATAGATCACCCGAAAGTACGGCCGGCCGGGTGCGTAAAAGCCGACTTCGGCCTGATATTCTCCGTTCTGCTGGACATCGAACCACCAGGTGCCTTCGGGCTCACAACGATGTAGCTCCTCGTTATCGTTTCGCAGATCGGTCAATTTAAGGACCAGTACGTAATTCCCCGTATCGCCGCCAAATGCGTTACGCAATAGTTGGTATGGGTTCTCTCTGACGGACCAATAGAAATAGAGTTTCGTTGGCGACTGCATCAACAGCCGGGCTCGATTTTCACGTTCCAGTTCAGGCAGCTCT
The DNA here is from genome assembly GCA_038323125.1 of Pyrinomonadales bacterium. Taxonomy (GTDB): domain Bacteria; phylum Acidobacteriota; class Blastocatellia; order Pyrinomonadales; family Pyrinomonadaceae; genus OLB17. Next base: position 616 of record JBBQGO010000197.1, on the reverse strand, counting down.
GGTTCTGCGAGGGCCTTGAATACGGGCGAAAGAGCGACCTCAGGAGCGGACGACGCGATTTCGGCCGCCCTGTCTAGTTCGGTCTTGACGGAATCAGGTTCTGCACTGGCCGAGAGGGCTGGCCCTGCGCCAGCGGCTGCGGCCGGAGAAGCCGACACCCGTGTAGAAATCGGTTTTACGGGCGATGCAGCATTTTTAGAAACACTCACCTTAGCCGTCACGCCCGTGGACTTCGCTTTGACCGTTTTCCTGGCACGGGGCTTAACTGCCTTTGCCGCCGATTCTTTCTTAGTGGCAGGCTTCGCGGCCGAAGCGGGTTCGGCAAGCGACGCAAACGGGTCTACGGGGATGTTCTTCCCCTCATCTTGATCCGCCTTCGCCGTGCTTTTCTTAACTGCTTTTGACTTCATAACAAAAAAACCGCAATCAAGGAGTATGCGGTCTTTCATCGTAACTTACAAGTCAGCCCTTATCGATGTTAGAACTCCATGAGAATGTCCTAGATAGAACTCTTTAGAAATGTCCTATTGTGAAAGTGTCTGAGATGCTCTTGTTTGAGGAGCATAGATGGAAACAAGAGGGACGATTCGAATGAGTAGGAAAGAGCTGGATTCGC